>JAUXOF010000026.1 GCA_030682405.1 Thermodesulfovibrionales bacterium | reverse complement strand
AATTTTATTCTCTTAAAGATGTCGCAACATTTTTAAATCTCTCGTATGTCACGGTCCTTAAGCTAAAAAAACAAGGTCTTTTTTCTGACACAAGAAAGTCTGGCGAAAAGAAAATCTATATATCAGGTCAAAACATTCTCGATTATATGAATGGCTCAGACAAAAAGAAGAAAAAATGAGATTACGTCCCACGCATTTTAATTTTTTGCTATTTCTGTTAAGATATGCAAATTTTAAAAATTCAATTCGGAAATGATTTCCCTTAAACAAGGAGGTTTTTTATGAAAGCACTATTAGTGGGCGGTGGTGCAAGAGAGCATGCCATTGCTGACGCTCTTTTTAGGAGCGGTGCAGAGCTTATAGTTGCAATGTACAATCAGAATCCCGGCATTCTAAAAATATCAAAGGAATGGTTACAATGCAATGAAACAGAGATAAATAGAATTGCACACTGGGCTTGTGAAAAGAAGGCCGATTTTGCTGTGATTGGATTAGAAGATCCTCTTGATGCTGGAATTTCAGATGAATTACTTAAACATGGAATTCCATCCGTTGGTCCGCAAAAGAATGCGGCAAAGCTTGAAATGTCTAAATTATTTACTAGGAATCTAATGCAGAAATACAATATTCCTGGCCAAGTGCAGTTTCATTTGGTTAGTGAAGTTGATGAACTGAAAAAAATCATTTTAGCTTCTGATGAAGAATTTGTTTTAAAACCTATAGGACTAACTGCCGGTAAAGGCGTTAAGATTATGGGAGAGCAATTGTTAACAAAAGAAGACGCTATTAAATACGGGCAATTGGTTATTGAACAAGCAATAGGAAAATCGAACTCAATTATGCTCGAAGAAAAGTTAGAAGGAGAAGAATTTACACTTCAATGTTTTGTTGACGGTACACATGTCGCACCCATGCCTGCAGTACAAGATCATAAGAGAGCCTTCGCCGGGGATGTCGGCCCAAACACAGGGGGTATGGGCTCGTATTCTCAAGCAGATGGGTTGCTCCCTTTCTTATCTGCAAAGGAATATCGTGAAAGTCTAAGAATTATTGAACAAGTAGTATTAGCTGTTAAGAGGGAAGGCTATGAGTATAAAGGTATTCTCTATGGTCAATTTATGTTAACTGGTAGAGGCTTGAGGGTAATCGAATTCAATGCACGTTTTGGTGATCCTGAATGTATGAATGTTTTACCTTTGCTGAAAAATAATTTTATTGACGTATGTTGGCATATTATAAATGGATCATTAGATAAAGCAAACATAGAGTTCATGAAAAAAGCGACAGTATGCAAATATATTGTCCCGAAAGGTTATGGGGTGAATCCGCTAATTGACAAAGAACTTATGGTTGATGAAGCTGGGGTAGATAATTCTGGCGGAAGACTTTATTATGCAAAAATTAATGAGAAAAAAGGAAAGTTATTAACTACCAAGTCTAGATCTATCGGCATTCTGGGAATTGCTGATACTATCGAAGAGGCCGAAATAATATGTGAAAACGCACTTTCCTTTGTGCGCGGGGATTTTGATGTCCGGCACGATATCGGCAAGAAAGCATTACTTGATAGGCGCGTCAAACATATGGAAGAAATTAGAAAGGGCATGTTGAGATCTAGTCATTTAAGTCAGCAAATTGCTTCGTCTCAATTTTATGCTCTAAGTTAGCGAGTAATAGTATTCCTAATTGATGCCGAATGTCAGGGTCGGAGACGTAGATTTAAGATTATTTTTTCCTCCCGGAAACTGGGATTATTTGTATCCTCCCGCCATCGGCGCAGTTAAAGCCGAAGTTACTTTTAATTATTGTAAAACGCCCCTTGAATATAAAGAACCTGTCTTTGATCCTCATATAAATAAATTAACGATGTACTGCCAAATTGATATTGACGAGAGACCGTTATTCAGCGAATATGAGGTGAGGAGAAATGTCGCTTTTTTAGTTGGAATTATTTCTAAGAGATTCTGGTTTATCCATGCAGCAGGCTTCATTTATAACAGTAAGGGTATTGTCTTAATCGGAAAGTCAGGCAATGGCAAATCAACATTGCTCTCACTCTTTGAAGAAGCACACATACTGGATGATGACCTTTTATTCACTGATGGAAATAGAATGAGGAGAGTTTCAAACATCGGTACGAAACTTTCTCTCAAAAATAATTCTATCGAGAGATTAAATGATGACGTTAGAGAGCATACGATAAATTATATTTTTCTATTGAATAATCAGAAAGACCCAAGCTTCTCAAAATTGATAAATCAACGGACAATCTCTCACAAACTTACTTTTGATGACCGATTACCTGAATCATTTTTCTTATATTATTCCAAGAAACCTCCTGTCACTTTTTCCTGTCCTGTCTATGAGATAGGAACAAAAAGTCAACCAAGAATATCTAAAGAGATAATCGAATTGAGAATCAGTGAGAGTTAAAATAAAATCACTACAATCAAATCCCCCCACGCCCCCCTTTGCTAAAGGGGGGAACAGGAGGAAACAGTAAACCCCAAATTTCTGACGCAGGCCCCGGGGACCCTGTTGTGTCCATCAACGCGCCGGCACAGGTTTTACCGGACGGCCTTTTGGGGTATAATCTCATCTATGAAAGAGGCGATGCTTTACGAGAAGCTCCCGGACGGCAAGGTAAAATGCTTCCTCTGCAGCCACCGCTGCACCATCATGCCCGGCAAAAGGGGGATATGCGCGGTAAGGGAAAACATTGACGGCGCTCTTATGAGCCTCGTTTACGGCAGGGTCATCGCCATGCACATAGACCCGATTGAGAAGAAACCGCTTTTTCATTTCCTCCCCGGCTCGACATCTTATTCCATAGCTACTGTGGGGTGCAACTTCAGGTGCGGGCACTGCCAGAACTACGAGATATCGCAGTTTCCGAGGGAAAGGCCGGATGCCGGCATCCCCGGAGAGGAGATGACGCCTGAGGGGATAGCGGAGGGCGCACTCAGGGGCGGATGCCGGAGCATCTCTTACACGTACACGGAGCCTACGATATTTTTCGAGTTCTGTCATGACTGCGCAATGATTGCCAGAGGCAGGGGCATAAAAAACGTTTTCGTAAGCAACGGGTTCATGACGCCTGAGAGCGCAAGGCTTGCCGCAGGGTTTTTGGACGGAAACAACATAGACCTCAAGGGAGACGCAGGGTTTTATAAAAATGTCTGCCGTGCAAGGGTCGAGCCTGTGAAGGAGACAATCAGGATTATGAAGGAATCCGGGGTATGGGTCGAGGTGACGACGCTGATAATCCCGGGCTTAAACGACTCCGAGGAAGTCCTTAAGTCCATTGCCGGGTTTTTGGTCTCTCTTGACCCCTCAATCCCATGGCATGTAACCCAGTTTTATCCCACGTACAAGATGCTCGACAGGCCGCGCACACCGGTAGAGACCCTGAGGAGGGCAAGGGATATAGGGTTTGAGGCCGGACTGAAGTACGTCTACGAGGGCAATGTCCCGGGCGAAGGCGGTGAGAACACATACTGCCCGTCGTGCAAAGAGGCCGTTATCAAGAGGTTCGGCTTCAGCATCATAGAAAACAGGATTAAGAACGGTTCATGCCCTAAATGCGGCGCTGCCATAGAGGGGCGCTGGGCTTAATAAACAGGCATCCTGATGCCTTTGCCGATTTTCTTATGGATGCGGTTTGGGGATATTAAAGACAACGCCCACTACGTCCATAAGCCCCTTGAGGTCAAGCGGCCTGCCTATGACCTCGATGCCTTGGGCAGGGGACTGCAGGCCCTCGCAAGAATTAAGCCTTATAACAGGGATATCCGGGATTATCTCCCTTACGGATGCGATAAAGCCGCTGCTGTCGCCCTCCTCCGGCCCAACCTTCCATGGATGCGGGTACCCGATTATTATGAGGTTGTAATCCATATTTTTTAATTCCTCCATCGCTTCCTCCGCGCTTTTGACACACACGGCATCGTGGCCGTAAAGCCAGAGAAAGTCCCTCAGTATCCTCCGTAAGATATCCGCATCCTCCACCACAAGAATTTTTTTCTTTAAATGCATTCTTTTCTTATACTACTTTAAGGGGCATTTGTCAAGGCAATACTTACTGGCTGGCGATATTGCCGCTTTCCGCCTGTAACGATTACACTTCCCTGATAAAAATGCAACTGGAATTCAGTAGACTTGTCCTTCCCTAATAAGAAACAATACCAATTATAAAATTGCACGTTCCCTTATAAAGACACTTCTAAAGATACTTGATTTATTCGTTAAGGATGGGTTATCTTAAATAAGTAAACATTTAACTATAAAAATGCCAAAGACCATTGAAACAGAACAGACAGGGAACCTTATCAGAAGGCTCAGAAAGGTATCCGGCATGACCCAGATGTCGCTTGCCGATAAGATGGGCGTCACCTACCAGCAGGTG
This sequence comes from Thermodesulfovibrionales bacterium, assembly GCA_030682405.1. Lineage (GTDB taxonomy): Bacteria > Nitrospirota > Thermodesulfovibrionia > Thermodesulfovibrionales > JdFR-86 > JAUXOF01. Next base: position 3,074 of record JAUXOF010000026.1, on the reverse strand, counting down.
CAGAAGTATGAAAAGGGCGTAAGCGAGCTTACAATCAGAAGGCTCCGCCAGGTTGCGGACGCCCTTAACGTACCGATAAGCACATTTCTTCCTGAGAACGGCGGTATAGCCGAACCCGATGCGTCGTATCTTACCGACGAGGAAGCGACGCTCCTGACACTCTTTAGGAAGCTAAAGAGGAAAAAACTGCGTCAGGGGTTTGTGGATATGCTCAGGGACGTACTGGAGGTAGCCGACTAATTCAGGGGCGGATGCCCGCTTAACACTCGCGCATCATCGCGAGGGCGTCCTCCTTCGGGGCTTCATAGTAGGCCTTCCTTGTGCCTGTGACAAGGAATCCGAGTTTCTCGTAGAGTTTTTTTGCCTCATGGTTGGATGCCCTCACCTCAAGGTATATGCACCTACAGGCGCTTTTCCTAAGCTCCCCGACAACCTTTAAAGCCAGCGCCTGCCCTATCCCCTGCCTCCTCATATCCGGCCTGACGGCAAGGTTGAGTATGTGCCCTTCATCCCAGAGCTTTCTTGCACAGACATATCCCGCTACGTTTTCACCCATAAAAGCGACAAATGAAAAAGAGGAGGGATTATGCAGCTCATCATAAAAGGAGCGCTCGGACCACGGGGCGCTGAAAGAGGCGCGCTCTATTGCGAGCACCTCCGGCAGATGCCCTTTTTTCATTGTCTCTATGATTATCCGGGTCATCCCTTACGGATTTTCAGAGCGCCTTGAGTTCGGCCTCCGCCTTTCTTATGTAAAAGGGGCGCAGCCCTGCCGGGTCGTCGAATTGCCCCTTCATAGCCTTCATCATCCCCAGATATGCAGTGCCTGAAGGCATGGGGACCATCAGATGAGGCGGCGCAAACACGGCACGGGGACCGAGAATCTCCGATATCTCGGCCCTGTAAAGCAGGGCGCCCTCGCCGGAAAATATGAGCCTCCCGTAATCCCCAAGCCCTGCGAGCAGTTCTCTTATTTTCACCGACTGCTCAGGGACGAGCCTCCTGAAGCCCTCGGCCTCCCGGAGGAACACCCCTGCATATACCTCTTTCTTCCTCGCATCCAAGAGCACGCACACCGGATGCGTGCTCATCGGGAAGTTCCATGCCAATGCCTCAAGCGTAGGCACGGCTACAACCGGCTTGCCGGTCGCATATGCAAGGCCCTTAAGCGTGCTCAGGCCTATACGGAGACCTGTAAAGGAACCCGGCCCCGAAGAGGCGGCAAAAACATCAATATCGTTTAGTCTAAGCCCCGCCAGTCTCAGGGTGCGGTCAATCTCAGGCATCAGCCTCTCGGAGTGCGTTGTCCTGACGTTAAGCCTTGCCTCGGCAACGAGGCCCTGCCCGTCGTCAACCACGGCAACCCCGCCAAGAAGTGTGGATGTCTCTATGGCAAGCACCCTCATGCCTCCTTCCCCCTCAAACCCGCTGCTATCGCTATGGATACGGCAAGGCAGATGCCTGATGTCAGGGTGACTGCATTTGCCGTCCCGGTGGCCGCGGCAGTGACGCCGATTACGAGGTTCCCTATGGGGGCCATTCCGAGGAACAAAAGCGTATAAACGCTCATTACCCTCCCCCTCAGGCCGTCAGGCGTCTTAAGCTGGATGGAGCTGTTGGCCACGGCAAGAAAACTGACCAGAGACCAGCCCGCTATAAAAAGTGCGGCCATTGAAAGGTAGTAGTCCGTTGAGCGAGAGAAAATCACCAAAGAGGCGGGGAATATCAGGGATGTAACCCTCATCAGCCTGCGTTCGCCCGTTATCCGGCCTTTGAATGCGAGAGAGACCGCGGCTGTGAATGCGCCCGCCCCTGCGGAAGCCGCAAGAAACCCGAACCCCTTTACCCCGACCTTCAGTATCTCCTCTGCGAATATCGGCAGGAGCGTTATGAAGGGTATGCCCAGAAGGCTAAAGAGCGCAACAATGAACATGGCCTTCCAGATATAAGGCTCTTCCTTCAGAAAACGCATCCCGGCGAGGAGCTCATTAATGAGGCTTTCGCCCGCCGGCCTTGCCGCGACCTTTGTCTTCATCACTGAAAGGGCGATGATTATCGGGACGAAGCTTAAGGCATTGAGATAAAAACAGGCCGGAAGCCCTATATGGGCGATTGCCATCCCGGCTATTACCGGACCTATTATCCTTGCGGCGTTGAACGCAGCGGAGTTAAGCGCAACGGCATTCAGGATGTTGCCCTTTTCCACCATCTCTATCAGAAAGGACTGTCTTGCCGGCACATCAAATGCGTTTACAGTGCCCAAAATGCCTCCAAGCGCCATGACGTGCCACACCTCTACAGCCCCCATGCTCGTCAGCAGCCCTATCAGGAGGGCGGGAAAAATCGAGAGGGTCTGGGTCAGAAGAAGGAGCTTTCTCTTTCCAAATCTGTCCGCAACGACACCGCCTATGAGGGTAAACAGAAGCACGGGGAGGGAGCTGACGGCAGAGACCATCCCCAGATAAAACGGGGATTTCGTAAGGGAGTAGACAAGCCAGCCCTGCGCCACGGAGTGCATCCATGTGCCTGAGAAAGAGATAAGCTGGCCTATCCAGAAGAGCCTGAAGTCCCTCGAATAGAAGGCTGAAAAACGCCCTGAATTTTCCATCGGCTATATTTTACATTACTTGGCCAATTCAAAGAATATAAAGGTTCAAAAGGGCAAGCGAAAATTTCAGTCACAATGGAAAATGGCAAACAAGTTACTGGTCTTTATGAAGCCTCTGCTGAATTTGAAAATGGTCCAGCTACAATAAAAATAACGACCATAAAAAAAGGAGATACGTGGCAGGTAATAGGGTTCCACATTACTTCTATGGCGCTGTCAAATGAATAAGCTGCCCTATCCGAGAATTGCCCCAACAATCGGCCTTCCGGTCGCCCGCTTCCTTCTTTCGCTCACGCTTACTTTTTTCCCCTTCGCTTTTGCTATACTTAAGATGTCAGGTTAAGGAGGCGTGCCGTGTTAAAAGTGAAAAAGAATATCGTTATTGACGAAAAAGGCAGGGAGTCGTCGGTGCTTCTGCCTATCAAGGACTACAAAAAACTGGTGGAATACATCGAGGACTTGGAGG
>JAUXOF010000019.1 GCA_030682405.1 Thermodesulfovibrionales bacterium | reverse complement strand
CCCCCTCCCCCCTGTTTTATAAAGCAAGGAGGGCACAATTTCAAATTCGCAGAAGGCCGCGCCTCCTTTGCTTGTCCCCTTTTCATGGACTGTGTTACTCTTATGAAATGGCCGGTAAAGTGGTTTCCATAAACACGAGCGAAAAAAAAGGCGTAAGGAAAAAGCCCGTCCCCGAGGCGGCGCTGACCGCGGACTTCGGCATTGAGGGCGACGCTCATGCCTCATCCCAATGGCACAGGCAGGTAAGCCTGCTTGCCATAGAGAGCATCGGGAAGATGCGGGATATGGGGCTTGACGTAGGCCCGGGGGATTTCGCAGAAAACATAACCACAGAGGGCATAGACCTCGTTTCGCTTGCCCCGGGAACGAAGATGCTCATGGGAGACGGCATAGAGGCTGAGGTAAGCCAGATAGGCAAGGTCTGCCACAGCCGCTGTGAGATATATCATCAGGCCGGAGACTGCGTTATGCCCAAAGAGGGGATTTTTCTGAGGATAACAAAAGGCGGAAGGATTAAACAGGGCGACGCCATAACGGTAATGAAATGATTACCGCGGCTGTGCTTACATTAAGCGACAAGGGCGCAAAGGGACAAAGGGAGGACGAAAGCGGCAGGGTTATCAGGGATTTTCTAAAGGGCATGGGATGGGAGGTCAGGCACTATGAAGTCCTCCCCGACGAAAAGGAGCTTATAAGGGAGGCGCTCATTAAATACTCAGGCACGGTGAGCCTGATTTTAACGACCGGAGGCACGGGCTTAGGCCCGCGGGATGTAACGCCAGAGGCAACCGCCGGGGTTATAGAAAAGGAAATACCCGGAATACCTGAGGCGATGCGGGCATACGGGATTGGAAAGACCAAAAGGGCGATGCTCACGAGGGCCGTGGCAGGTGTGAGGGCCGGAACCCTCATCATAAACCTCCCGGGAAGCCCGAAGGCCGTGAAGGAGAGCCTTGAGGCCATAGCAGAGGTTATCCCCCATGCCGTGGAAAAGATAAAGGGCAGCGCTCGGGAGTGTGCAGGATGAAGGACATATCTTTTTCCCTTGCGTTTCTTGCAGGCGTCTTATCGTTTCTTTCGCCGTGCGTCCTTCCGTTAATCCCGTCCTATGTCTCTTTCATAACAGGCGTGTCTTTTGAGAAGCTCGCCTCGCACGAAGACAGGGCAAGGGTGAGAAAGCTGACGATAGTCAATTCCCTGTTTTTCATAGGGGGCTTCTCTTCCGTGTTCATCGCATTGGGCGCATCGTCCTCCTATCTCGGCACGCTGCTTTTTGACTATCAGGACTGGCTGAGGATAGGAGGCGGAGTCCTCATAATCGTATTCGGGCTTTTCATAGCAGGCTTCCTCAAGCTCGACTTCCTCATGAAGGAAAAGAAGTTCCACCTCCACGGAAGGCCGGCAGGCTATGCAGGGGCTTTTCTTATCGGAATGACCTTTGCCGCAGGCTGGACCCCGTGCATAGGCCCGATACTCGGCTCGATACTGCTTTACGCCTCAACAAAAGGCTCTGCGGCATACGGCCTGAAACTCCTTGCCGTATATTCTCTGGGCCTTGCCCTGCCGTTTTTAATAGCCTCGCTTGCCATTAACACGTTCCTCAGCCGCATAAAGGCGTTCTACAGGTTCATGAGGGTCATAATGGTCGTAAGCGGCCTCATCCTCATAGCGTTCGGCATCATGCTCCTTTCCAATCAGGTGAGCCGGCTTGCAGCCCTATTCCCGGATTTGGGGATAAGGCTTTAGAGGGGGCGGCATGAAGATATGCGGGCTTTGTAAGAGAGAGGCGGTTATGACTTTACTGCGCCCGTATCCTGACTATAAACCCGGGCAGCTCAAAGCGTTTGCCTTTATAATCCAGCGCCACGTTGACCCTCACGGCAGAGGGCAGGCGGTCTTTTTTCTTCGGCTCCCAGCTTAAAACCCAGTTTCCCTCGCCTGTGTCGGCAATCTCAAGGTACTCAAAGCTTATGCCTTTTACATCCGGGTCGAATATGTACTCCCTGCCTGAGCCGGCCTCGATGTTTTTCTCCAGAAAGTAGATGCCCTCCCTAATCTTAAGCCCTTCGGCGCCTGCGGTAAGCTCCACCCATTTAAGGCCGGCCTCATCCTCCGGCATCCCTGAATATTTATCCACGCTCGTCGTCACGAAACCGAGGGCCGAGTCCGTGCCTGAGAAATAAACCGCAGTGTCCTCTCCGATTTTCACGGCATAAGGGTATGCGCCCCTTATGAGCCACGTAAGCCTGTCGGTTACGATGCGCATCCTTTGGGAGACTTCCTCCCTTTCCGTGCCTTTTTCCTCTGACCTCTCTGCAAGCCTCATGGCCGAAAGCAGTATGGCGAATATAACGGCGGAAAGCGTTATTGCAATCACAATCTCAACAAGGGTAAAACCTGAGGCGCGGCTTCCCTTATTTATATTCATAAAACACCCTCAGGCCCTTCAGCTTAAACTCCCCTGAAGGAGGCCACGTCACGGTGACGGCTATCTCATAGACCTTCAGCCCCTCCGCCTTTTCCTTTTCTGTGCGGACTGAGATATCCCTTGTCACCCTGAAACCCCTTGCAAGGTCAAAAGTCTCCGAGCCTTCCGAAAGCTCCGGCAGGGAGTACGCCTCATCGAGATACGAGCGCGCATGGACTATGGCAGCCGAGTAGTCCGATGACCTCTTCGTGCTTCTTAAGCTCAGGGAATAAAGCTCTATGAGCGCGGCAATCCCTATGCCCAGTATGGCAAGGGCGACTACCACTTCCATCAGGCTAAAGCCGCCTGACCTTTGCCCTTCCTGTGACAGCCTCAACCTCAATAAGATACTTCCTTTCGTGCGGCCCATCTATCTCTATGCTGCCGCCTGTGCTGTTGCCCTTGGGAAAGAACATTATCCTGTCCCCCTTGATGCGGACGTCAGGGGGCATGACGTTAGGGCTGCCGTAAGCCTCCCCGTCCTTTTCCAGCCGGTAAGAGCCTCCTCCCGCATCCACGCTGAATGCGAACACAGCCCTCTGAAGCACCGCCATGTCCCTTGCCTGCCTCAAAGACGTATAAAGCCTCTTTATCTCCTCCTTAAATACCGTCTTTTCATAAACCCGCGTTACGGACACTGCTACTATGGATATTGCAATGCCTGCTATGAAGAGGACGAGTAGAAGCTCAAGGAGGGTAAAGCCCGAACAGGGGCCATGCCCCTTTTCGCAGTGGGAGCGCCCCCTAAATAGGTATCTCATTAATGCTGAATACCGCGATGAGCATGGAGATTACGATGAAGCCCACTACAAGGCCCATAAGGAGTATCATTGCCGGCTCTATGAGGCTTACGGCCCTTTTTATGAGGTTTCTGCTTTCCGCCTCAAACCTGTCGGCCACAGTGAGGAAGGTCTCCTCAAGCCTTCCGGCCTCCTCTCCCACGGCTATCATCTGAACCACAATGGGCGGGAACACACCGCTTTCCCCGAGCGGCCCCGCCACCCCCCTTCCTTTTTTGACCCCTTCCTCAAGGGTCTGCAGGCTTCCGGATATGACCTCGTTTCCCACAACCTCCCTTGATATCCTGATGGCCTCGAGTATCGGCACCCCGCTTTGGATGAGGGTGCCCAAGGTTCTTGCAAAGCGCGCTATGACGAATTTCATGTGCAGCGTCTTGACGACCGGCATCCTGAGCTTAAGCCCGTCCATAAAAAGCCTTCCTTCCTTTGTTTTGGCATAGGTCTTCAGAAGCGCAAAGGAAAGCACGGCTGCGCCCAGCATGAGCCACCAGTATGAGACAAACCAGCCGCTTACCTTAAGCAGTATGAGCGTGGGCGCGGGAAGGGCCTGCCCCATGTCCTCGAATATCTGGGCGAAGCGGGGGACGACATACAGCATGAGGACTGCGACCGCAAGGCCGCCGACTATCGCAAGGAGTATAGGATAGATGAGGGCCGAGATAACCTCTTCCCTGAATGAGGCGGTCATCTCAAGGAAAGCGGCGAGCCTTCTGATTACAGGCTCAAGTATGCCCCCCGCCTCTCCGGCCCTTATCATGTTGACATAAAGCCGCGGGAACACCTCATGCCCTGCCATGGCCTGCGAAAGGGACTGGCCTTTCTGGATGTCTATGTAGACTTTTTTTATGACCGCTCTCATTCGCTCCTTTTCCGAGTGCTCCGAGAGAATGAAAAGCGCCTTGTCTATCGGGATTCCCGACTCAAGGAGGTTGCCGAGTTCATGGGTAAACCTGAGGAGGTCCTTTTTTGAAATCTTTCTGAGGCTCTGGGCAGCAAGCCCTCTTCGCTCAACAGCCTCTATGCTGAGGGGTATCAGCCCCTTTTTGCGGAGCGCTTCCTTGAGGGCGCTTTCATCTGTTGCCTCTGAGGAGGCCTTGAGCTTTTTGCCCCTTGCGTCTGAGGCCTCGTAGCTAAAGAGCGGCATACACCTAATAATTTATCATAATCCGGCTTATCTTCGCAGGATTCGGCGGATGGGGCATCAGGCCCTTGCCACCCTTTTAAACCCCGAACAGCAGGTTATGTCGAGGGCGGCGTCTCCTGAGAGTTCGTCCAGCAGGAGGTTGAGGCCGACGTTGTCGCTTGCTATGTGGCCGGCGATTACGACGTTCAGGTGGTTTTTCTCGGCCTCTTTGCGGTGCTCCTCGCCAAGGTGCATTGCAATAATCGTGTTTACGCCGCTCTGTGTGAGGCTCCCGAATATCTCCTTTGAGCCCTCGGTGCCTCCTGTCATGTCCACAAACACCCTGCCGGCTTTTCTCGATTTGGAGCCTATGAGAATCTCAGGGCCGGCGCCGCTTCCTGCCGCATCCCTGTATTCCGGGATTCCCCTGAGCATGTCTATGATGTCTGAGACCTTGTAGGGCTTTTTCTCGTCGCAGAGCCTCTGAAGGTGTGTGGCGACCATGTTGTCTGCAGGCGTGTGAATGCAGGCAAACGGTATCGCCAGAAGCATTGCGGCATCAACGGCCTTTGAATGGTTGACAGGCATTATCCTCCTCTGGACCTCCCGTATCCTGCCCTCCATCAGGTCCTCGGCTATGTTTATCGGGACCCCGAACCTGCTGAGTATGTCGGCCTGCATCTGCATGACCCCGTGCAGCCCTGCATATGCCCGGCCCGCAGGGTGATGGGAAATGACGAGGTCAATGGGCCTTCCCTTCTGCCTCAGGGTATCGCAAAGGAGCACCTCGGAGGTGTCTATATCAATGCCCACGAGGCAGGAGGCTATCTTTTCCTCTCCGGTGCCGTTTAGAATCCGCGTGTCGGCGTAAGGGTTTCTGAGCGACTCCGCATCAAAAAACTCCCTTTCGGACTCCTTGAGGCCATCGTAGTCCTTCTTTTTTGCCTCAAGCTCCGCTAAAACGGCTTCCCTGCCGCGGGGGTCGTGATCCATTCCAGTGCTTACGGCCTTCCTATAGAGCTGCTCAAGCGTCATGCGGCCTCCGTCCTTAGAATCAGGTCTTTGACCCTCTCGTTTATCAGCCTTAAGACGGAAACCCCCGGCGCATCCGAAGCCTTCATCGCAGCCTTAAGGTCGCTGTCTATCCTCTCAAGAAGAGGCATTATCTCTCCGTAAACCTTTGCTTTTTGACGGCTTTTTTGCGTGCGGCAATCGCCTTTTTCTTCTTCTTGACGCTGGGTTTCTCGTAATGCTCCCGCTTTTTTACCTCAGAGAGTATGCCTTCTCTTTCGCACTGTTTTTTGAACCGTTTAAGCGCATTCTCAAAAGAGTCGGTTTCCCGCACCCTTATAGAGGGCATTTATGTATCCCCCCCTCTCTTTGTTGGAGATTGAATAAGAGATAATTTATCAGGTACAAAGACTTCCTGTCAAGCGCAAAAAAGGAGCCCGAAAATGCCGATAGAAACCGTTAGAAATCCCCTTATCCGTCCGGTCTTGCCGGTCTTAGTCGAAGCTCTTTACGTCTATAAACGGCACGGCGCCTGAGGTCACCTTGGGCAGCTGCCCGTCCCATTTCTCTATGGCCTTCATTGTGGCCTCTATCTGCCTGAGCTTGATGAGATCGGAAGAGACATTCATCTTCTGAAGCCTTAGGGATTCTGCCTCTGCCTTTGCGCTTACTATTTTCTGCTCTCCCTCGATTTTTATCCTATCAAGGTCCCGCTTGGCCTTCAGGGCGAACTGCTCTGCGGTCTGTTTGGACTCTATGGCCTGAGCAAACTGGGCTGAGAACTGGAAGTCCACGATTGCAAAGTCATCAACGATGATGCCGTATGCTATGAGCCTCTCTTTCATGAGGGCCTTTATTTCTTCCCTGACCGTATCCCTTTTTGTGATGAGGTCAACGGCCGAGTACCTTGCGGTTACCGCCTTGACCACTTCCTGAACCGCAGGGTCTATGAGCCTCTCCTTAAACTGTATGCCTATGTTCTGGTAGACCCAGTTGACCTTGTCCTGCTGGACATGGTAGTTGAGGGCTATTGTGGAGCGCGTCTCCTGTATGTCCTCTGACGCTGCGGACGCATCGGTCTGTGACTTCTGCACCTTAACGTCCATCAGAATTACCTGCTGCATGACGGGGATTCTTAGATGGAGGCCCTCATCCAGAATCTTATCCTGCACCGCGCCGAAATTAAGCACAACTCCCCTTTCCCCTGCCCCCACCTTCACAAACGGGTTGGCCATCATAAGCGCAATGACCACAGCCGCTATAATAAGCACGGTCTTTATCTGCTTTGTCATCTTAATGCCCGCGCCCTTGCCTTTTATCTCATCAAAAAAATCCTCTGGTTTCATCCTATACTCCTTTCACCGATGGTTTTGAAGCTGACAAACGGAAACCGCCTGTATACCCTGCCGTGTTATACTGCATTATGCCGGTTTACGAGTATAAATGCAATTCTTGCGAAGAGGAGTTCGAAAAACTCGTCTTCGGAAACCCGGCTGTTTCATGCCCCAAGTGCGGGGCTGAAGATATAACTAAGAAGCTCTCCACATTCGGGATGAGCGGGGTGTCCAAGCCCTTCTCAGGCACATCAAGCGGCTGCACCTCATGCGCCAAATCCACCTGTTCCTCCTGTAAGTGAGGGTTACAGAACCGGACAAGAAACTAACCCAAGAAACCACAATAACACATGAGGTATTGCCAAGACAAGGTTCTAATCAGACGGTTTTCAGGGAAAACCCTGCTTCGGATAGCGGGGTTCGAATCGGCCTGAGAAAGGCAGGAAGTGATAAGCGAGCTGATGGGAGAGGATTGAACTGCCAACCTACTAAAACTAAAATCAGGTGACATGTTATGTGTTATGTGCCTCAAAGGTCTCTCTTAACAAGTCGAACCCTTTAGAGCCATAGAGGTTGCAGATTCTATTTGCAGATTCACTAGATCCTTTGTCATAAAGAGTTTCCACAATAGCAATAATGTTTTCTTTCTCGTAGTCTGGATATATATTTAAACCCAGCATTTCCAAGTATGTCTTTTCAACTAATTCAGGGGATTCTTGAACATGCTTGAGCAGATATTTAACAAGGTAATAGGAGTCCCAAACTTCATCCATAGCGTTCAGTGATACCTTAAGCCACTCATAAACCGCTTCGTCAAATTTATCTACCAATATAAGCCACTTACTTAAATCTGACGCTATGGAACGGCATTCGGCTTTATCAATGTTTGGCTTAATCTTTTCTATCATTATTGCCCAAAGTTGCCTAACCTTGTCGCTTCTGTTTTCATCTTCCTTATATCGAAATACCCACATAAAGCTTGCCAGCTCAGACAGGTGCTTGAGTTCTCCTTGCGCCAAAAGCTTTGAGATTAATCCTTCTTGGTTGCTCAAATCATCCCATCCAGCAAGGAATCCAATAACTATATGCTGAACAAGTTTTGTTTCCGTATGTTTATCATTAAAGGGTACGCCTAAGCCCTTTTCGTAATGCCCATTTTCCTTTAGAAGCTTATAGATTTCTTCATAAACAGTGGAAGATAATGCTACATATCCAGTGAAAGCTGCTTCCCAGTGTTCTTCATAATCCTTGTTGAATATTTCATTGATATTGCTGTTTACCCATTGCTTGTCGAGATAAAGAAGATTGGCTAAATACTCTCCCAACACAACAGAAAACTCCAATGATGGCTCATGACTCCTATCAAGCCTTTTGGTGAAGTCATCCTTGATAGACGAAATCCATCGCTCATCTTCACCTTTATCTGATTGTCGAGCACACCTGAGTGAATAATTAACTGCTGCCATGAATACCTTTCCTCTTGTTGAGTTAAGTACAGATGTCACAAGGTCACTCATCATTTTCATATTGCTTGAAGTTTTTTCAAGAAGAATT
>JAUXOF010000016.1 GCA_030682405.1 Thermodesulfovibrionales bacterium | reverse complement strand
TACGAGAGACGAGGAGACGAAGCTTGCAAAGCAGCTCGAAGAAGGCAAGGAAATCATCCGAAAGCTGATATCCCCGCTTCCGCTGTTTAAGAACTTTGAGGCGGGTTTTGAGACGGTAGAGGAGTTTCTGCCCGAGGAGGAGCGGCCGGATGAGGCCCTCGTGCAAAGCCTCTTGAGGCTTAAAACCATTATGGAAAATCTGGATGCCGCAGATGCAAAGATTGCACGGTACGGCTCCGCAAGCGCCCTGAGAAAGGCAATCAACGAAAAAAAGAAAAAAGGGATAAACACCAAGAAACTTGAGACCCTTTTTAAAACCGCGCAGCAGGAGATGAGGAGGATTTCCTCGGAGGTAGGCATAACGGTAGAAGAGATTAGGGAGTGCTGGAAGCGCACCACCAACGCACAGTCGCTCATCACGGAGGCAAAGAACGAACTGATAACAAGGAACCTCAGGCTCGTCGTCAACATCGCAAAGAACTACGTGGGCAGGGGGCTGCCGCTTCTGGATCTCAGTCAGGAAGGCAATATCGGCCTCATGAAGGCCGTTGACAAGTTCAAGTACGAAAAGGGCTTCAAGTTTTCGACCTACGCCACATGGTGGATAAGGCAGGCCATCACAAGGGCGCTCATAGACCAGACAAAGACCATCAGGGTGCCGGTGCACATGATGGAGTTCTACAACAGGGTCACGAAGGCATCAAGGGAGCTGACCCATGAAATAGGCAGAGAGCCAACCAACGAGGAAATAGCCAAGAAGCTTCAGGTGCCTACGAAAAAGGTCGAGGAGGTTTTCAGGGCGATTCAGGACCCCATAGCCCTTCAGACCCCCATAGGAGACGAGGACACGGAGCTTGAGGATTTCATCGGGGACAAGAACAGCCCCTCGCCCTATTCCGATGCAGAGAGGATAGAGTCATCCGAGCAGCTTCAGAGGATACTGAGGACGCTTTCTCCCAAGGAGGAGAAGGTCGTAAGGATGCGCTTCGGAATAGGCACGGACAGGGACCACACACTGGAGGAAGTCGGAAGGCATCTTTCCATCACCCGCGAGAGGGTGCGCCAGATAGAGGCAAAGGCCCTGAGGAAACTCAAGCACCCTTCGAGGCTCAGGGCGCTGAAAACGCTCCTTCTGTCATAGGGGCGGCTTTTTACCGGCTCACTTCAGGGCTGTAAACTCGTCCCCTGTCTTTATCTCCCGAATGCTTTTTAGAATTACGGCCGTTGCAGTGGAATCCCTCGCGTCTATTAGCTGGATAACTCCGTTTAATCTGGCCTTTGTGCCGGGAAATAATGTGGCAAGCACATCGCCCGCCTCAAGCCCGTCTTTTGAGCCCTTGTCTATATGAATAACATCGGTCTGTGCGCTTAATTCCCGCATGTTCTTTGCGGCCACAATATAACCGGCTGCGTCGGGCTTCCTCGGCTCGCCTATCACATAGGGGGGATGGACATCGTAATATCCGTCAATCGTGTCGCCGATGGCCATGTCAGAGAACGCCTCCGTCACCCTTGCCTTCACGCCGTCGGCATCAACGGACAAAACCTGCACCGTCCCGATGACCTCCACGAGATAACCGAGGGGGAGCTTGGATTTGGGATGATTGACCTTCACGCCTTTGCGGATGACATAGAACCTGTCTCCGGCGGCTGCGGCCCCTGCGGTTTTCAGATAGACATCGTCTCCTCCGGCAAAACGCGTTGAGCCCCGTGGCGAACCGGTGATCTCTCCTTTATAAGGGACTGCAGTCGTTATGTAGCCCGCATAAAGCATCGCCCTGCGCTCTACGATATAATCCACTTTTACGGACTCTACTTTCCGCACCTGAGGCTTGTCCGCCTGAACGACCTCCGCGGTCGGGGCTTCGGCCTTTGGCGCCTCCTCTACAACCGCTTCCAGTTCGGCCTCAAGGGGAATCAGCGTTTCAATATACGCCTCCTCAACCGCCTTCCTGCCAACGGGTATTCTTATTTTCAGGCCCGGATATATCATGTCGGGGTTTTTCACCTGAGGGTTTTCCTTCCAGATAAAGGGCCACTGGAAGGCGTCATTGAGTTCGCCTGAGGTAATGTCCCACAGGGTATCGCCCTTCTGAACGATATAGTCCTTGTATTCGTACTGCTCCGCCTGAGCGGCAGAGACTGAGAAGGCAAAGAGGAATATCAAAAGACCCAAGATGCAGAAATATCTCATCTTTTAACTCCCTTCCTGATTTCTTTTAAGGTTCCTCCCTAAGGGGGCGCCGGTACTGCCCAATCTCAACCGTATCTTCTTAACCCCGAAGGGGCCGAGCCTCCCGATAATGTCCTCCTTCAAAAAACTGATCTGCTGAAGCCATAAAGGGGAGTCCACGTTTATGAGCAGTTCCGCCTCCTTAAGCCGCGCAGGCCGCATGTGCAGGGACAGCGGCGGTTGAAACGTCTCGTCCCAACAGCTCATTATCCGGTAAAACCTGAGCCCGTCCTCAAGTCCGAGGCCCTTCATTATGGAATGAATCTGAAGGCCCGCCCTTTCCAATTCAGACGGCCTTTGTAACCGCGCCGGAGCGCAGGCACCGCGTGCAGACGTAGACCCTCTCCGTCCTGCCTGCCGTGACGACCCTTGTCCTTTGAAGGTTCGGCAGTATCTGGCGTTTTGTTCTGTTATTGGCATGGCTTACATTGTTGCCCACCGTGCGGCTCTTGCCGCATATCTTACAGCTTGCCACTTTTAGAAGTCCTCCTTCGTTTGATTTAAATCCGTTAAATATGATAACATTTTAAAATATCGCTTACAAGAGATTTCAAGGAGTTAAATGTCCACTATCAGAATATATGAGCTTGCAAAAGACTTGGGTGTAACCACAAAGGCTCTCCTATCGGAGATTTCAAGGCTTGGTGTCAGGGGTAAAACCCACTCATCAGGCATAGACGAGGAGCTTGCGCGGAAGATAAGCGAAAAATTCAAAACAGGGGCCGCTCCCAAAAAGGACAAGAAGGCTTTACCCCCTAAGGCTTTACCCCCTATAGGTAAGCCCGGCGGGGACGCAGCAGCTCCAAAAAAGGCTGACCAACCGGTAGGAAAAGCAGCGGCACCTGCGGCCAAGCAGAAGACAGAGCCGGAGGAGCGGCAAAAAAAGGAGGCCGTCCCTCAGGAAAAACCGCCTGTGGAGAAACCCCCGAGGCCAGAGGCAGGGTTACTCAGGCCTGCCGCAAAAAAGCAGATGCCGAGGCATACGCCCGGCAAGCCGGAGACAGAGGAGCCTCTGAAGGAAGAGGGGCCGCCTGTTGTCCTGCCTGAGGAGATAGTGGAAGAGAAGCTCCCGGAAAAGTTCAAAAAGGACATCGAGGCCGACAAGGTCGAGAAGTTCAAGGCCAGGCCGGCAATGCAGCGGGCGTTTCAGGCCATACGGAAGGTGGAGCAGAAAAGGTGGCATGACCAGCGGATGTTCAAGAAGCACAAAGGGGAAAGGCATGCAGACAAGGACGATAAAAGGCTTTCGCTGATTACGGCGCCGAGGAAAAAGACACTGAAAATTCATGAAGGCATGACTGTAAAGGAATTCGCAGAACTGGTAAGCGCAAAGCTTGCGGATGTGATTAAAAAGTTCATGGCTATGGGCTATATGCCTACGGTAAACCAGCCTGTGGACATAGATGCCGCACTCCTTGTGGCCGAATCCTACGGTATAAAGCTGGAGGTCGCATCCGCGGAGCAGGAGACAGAGGTCGGGGAGACGCCGGAGGATATCTCAGGGCTTAAGCCGAGGCCCCCGGTTGTCACCATCATGGGGCATGTAGACCACGGCAAGACATCCCTGCTTGATGCAATCAGGCAGACGAAGGTCACGGAGACAGAGGCGGGAGGCATTACCCAGCACATCGGGGCGTATAAGGTTTCGCTCAAGGGCAAAGATATAGTCTTTCTGGACACCCCCGGGCATGAGGCATTCACCGCCCTGAGGGCGAGGGGGGCAAAGGTGACCGACACGGTCGTGCTTGTCGTTGCAGCGGACGACGGTGTCAAGCCCCAGACCATCGAGGCCGTCAACCACGCCAAGGCTGCGGGCGTCCCGATTATCGTTGCCATAAACAAGATTGACAAGCCTGAGGCCAATCCCGGAAAGGTCAGGACGGAGCTTTCCGAACTCGGGATAATCCCTGAGGACTGGGGAGGCGGGAACATCTTCGCCGAGGTCTCGGCAAAGAAGCACATCGGCATCGAGAACATCCTTGAGATGATATTGCTTCAGGCAGAGATGCTTGAGCTTAAGGCAAACCCCCATAAGCCGGCAAAGGGCGTTGTAATCGAGGCGAAACTCGACAAGGGCAGGGGCCCTATTGCAACGGTTCTTGTTCAGGCAGGCACCCTCAAGGTGGGGGATGCGTTCCTTTCGGGCGTGAACGCAGGCAGGGTAAGGGCGCTTGTGGACGACACCGGTAAAAGGATTCAGGAGGCAGGCCCCTCGACGCCTGTTGAGGTCATAGGCTTCGGAAACATCCCCACGGCAGGAGACCCGTTTGCCGTCATGGAGGACGAGAGAAAGGCAAGGCAGATTGCACTCGCAAGGCTCCAGAAGCAGAAGGCCGCAGAGATGCACGTCGCAAAGAAGCTCACCCTCGATGAGCTTTACTCCAAGATAAAGGAAGGCCAGATAAAGGAGTTGAACATAATCATCAAGGCCGACGCCCAGGGCTCCATAGAGGCCCTGAAGTCATCCCTTGAAGGCATCGCGCATCCTGAGGTAAAGGTGAAGGTTATACACTTCTCAATAGGCGGCATTAACGAATCCGACGTCATGCTTGCCGCAGCCTCCAACGCTATTGTAATCGGCTTCAACGTAAGGCCAGAACCCAAGGCGTATCAGATAGCTGAAAAGGAAGGCGTGGACATCAGGCTCTACAACATCATTTACGAGGCCATAGGAGAGGTCAAAAGCGCGCTCGAAGGGATGCTGGAACCCACGCTGAAGGAAAAGGTGCTCGGCAGGGCAGAGGTCAGGCAGACCTTCCAGGTCTCAAGAATCGGCACCATTGCAGGCTGTTATGTCATTGAAGGCCACATCAGCAGGGCATCGGACGGCCTCAGGGTCATAAGGGACAACATAGTCGTGTACGAGGGGAAGCTGTCCAGCCTTAAAAGGTTCAAGGACGATGCCAAGGAGGTTCAGACAGGATACGAGTGCGGCATCACCATAGAGAACTTCAACGACATCAAGGTCGGCGACATTTTTGAAAACTACGTCATAGAGAAGATAGCGGCGAAGCTTTAGGCTTTTTTTAAGCTCATCCTGATTTCCTCGCAAGCCGCACGAGAAGCGTCTGATAGGGAATACCTTTTTGAGCGGCGATTTTCTTTATGGACTGAAGATAAAGATTGGCTCCAGCGAAGTTTAGCGCATTTTTGAAATGACATCCCGCCGGAAAAATGTTACCTTATAATCATGCTTCCATACAAGCGTTCACAGAGGGTGGCCCATCTCTTTAAAGAGGAAATAGCCGACATAATCATGAACAGGGTCAATGACCCCCGTATCGGGTTTGTCTCGGTCACGGACGTGGAGGTCACCGAGGACCTGAAGCTGGCAAGGGTGTTTGTGAGCATCCTCAAAGAGGAAGAGCGCGAGACAGGCATGGAGGCGCTGAATCAGGCCAGAAGCTTCATACGCTCCGAACTCGGAGGCAGGGTGAGGATGAGGTTCATTCCGGCCCTTGAATTCCGGCTCGACACCTCCCTTGACTATGCAAGCAAGATAGAGGGCTTACTTAAGAAAATCAGGGAAGAGGAAGGGGAGCGGTGAACACCGTAAAAGACATTGCCGGATACATAAAAGAAGGCGGCTCTTTCCTCATTGCCACGCACATCAACCCCGAAGGGGATGCGATAGGCTCGGCAGTCGCCCTTTCGATGGCGCTTGAGGCATTGGGGAAAAAGAACATCGTCTACGACAAAGACGGCGTGCCCGGGATTTACGGGTTCATGCCTGGTTCGGAGAGAATCATATCCTCGCTTGAAGGCATAGACACAAAATCCCTCTGCCTCATCATTCTGGACTGTAACGACCTTGAGAGGGCAGGGCTTGAGGGGATGTCGTTTGGCCGGACCGCGGTCATAGACCACCATGCCACTGAGAGGGACTTCGGACAGATACGATGGATAGAGCCCGAGGCGCCTGCCTGTGGCCTGATGGTTTACCGCCTCATAAAGGAGCTTGGCGTAAAGGTCACAAAGGAAATGGCCGTAAACCTCTATACAGCCATAGCCGTGGACACAGGCACCTTCAGGCACGGAAACACGACATCTGCCGCGCTTGAGGCTGCGGCTGAACTTGTCGGTGCGGGAGCAGAGCCGGGGCAGGTGGCCGAAGACCTCTACGCGACATGGTCCGAGGGGAGGTTTAAGCTCTTCTGTAGAACCCTCGGCACGCTTGAGATTACGGACGGCGTTGCCGTAATGACCATCACCTCGGAGATGATGCATGATACAGGGGCGTCTCCAGATGATGTGGAGAACTTCGTCAGCTACCCGAGGACGATAAAGGATTTAAAGGTATCCGCCCTCTTAAGACAGGTGGACGCGGATTCATGGAAGGTCAGCCTCCGCTCAAAAAAGGACTTCAATGTCGCTGCCGTTGCCGAGTCATTCGGGGGCGGCGGGCACAGAAACGCCGCGGGGTTTAAGATACGGGGAAATCTGAAGACGGCAAAGGAAATGCTTCTTGAAAGGCTGAACGGGCAGGGTTAGCCTTCCCTCACCCCCGCGCCCTTTCCACTGCTTTTTTTATGATTATATAGCTCAGCGCTCCAGAGATGAGGCCGACCGCCGTAGTGCCCACCAAAAAAGGCACAAGGAGGTGGCCCATGTCTTTAATCAGGGTCTGCATCGTCATGTGGTTCCAGTCCAGAGCCGGGATTAAATTATCCGCGCCTGTGATTAACCCGCCGACCCATGTGGAGAACGCATAAATCGGCACGATAGTCCACGGGTTTGTGATATATACGCCGGTGATTGCGACGAACCTGTTGAGCCTGAATGCCCATGCTATAAGGAGGGCAAGCACGGTGTGAAGCCCCAAAAGCGGGGACATCCCTATGAACACGCCGACTGCAAACGCCATCGCCACCCTGCGGGGCGGGTCATCAATGGCAAGCAAGCCCCTAAGCCTGTCTCTTGTCTTCAAAGTGGCGGTAACCCTCCGGCTTAAATTTCCTCTCCCTGCCGCTTGCGTCCACCATCACGCGGCCCGACTTCTTAATCTCCCCTATGCAGGCCGCACCCCGTATTTTTGCGCCTTCGGGCGCGGTAAAAAGGAGTTCGTAGTCCTCGCCTCCGGTAAGCGCAAGCCTCATGGGGTCAACCCCGAAATACGAAGCGGCTGCCCTAAGCTGCCCGGATAAAGGGACTGCCTCTTCATATATCTTTGCGCCCGCGTTGCTTTCCTCGCAGAGGCGGCTGAGGTCTATCAGCAGGCCGTCGCTTATGTCTATCATCGAAGTAGCACAGCGCTTGACCGCCCCCGGCTTCCGGGCAACAGGCATGAGATGCCTTCTTAAAAGAGGCTCCATCACATCACGCCCGATGGGGGCGTCGGGGAGGCGGTTGAGGTCCACCGGCCTTCCAATCTCCATGAGGAGAAGAAGCCCTGCCGCCGAATCACCGAGCGCTCCGGTAACGTATATCCTGTCTCCCGGCCTTGCGCCGGAGCGCAGTAACGGCTTTTCCGAGTATCCTAAAACCGTTGCCGAGAGGGACATCTCCCGACGGGCAGACGAGAGGTCTCCGCCTATTACCGAAAGCCCGTAAAGTCCGCACGCCTCTGCTATGCCGTCAAGTAACCTCTTAAGGAAGGACTCCCTTGTGTCGGGACTCATGGCTATGTCAAGGAGGGCGTAGCGCGGCCTTCCGGCCATCGCATATATATCGCTTGCATTAACGGAGATGAGCTTGAACCCGAGCTGATACGGGGTCGTGAAGGACAAATCAAAGTGCACGCCCTCAACCATCATATCGGTCGTGGCAAGGAGATTTTTCTTATCCGGCGCTATTACCGCGCAATCGTCGCCTATCCCGACCTTAAGGGCTTTGGGTTTCCGGGGGAACCTCTCCCTGATGTAGTTAAGGAGGGGAATCTCCCCCCTTTGGGAAAGCCTCACGAGGGACCCAATGCCCTGTCCAAAACCTTTTTCACATCCGGCCTCCAGAATACGGAGTTTACTTAACCCTTTTCTTGCCGCGGCGGGGAGATGCCCCCTTTTTTGCGCGTGGCGCCGCCACAGGGGACACGGTGCCGTTTTTAAAGGCATGCTTGAGGACATCGTCCACGGTCTCTACGAATACGAAGCTCATATCTTTTTTTATGTATTTCGGGATATCCTCAAGGTCTTTTTTATTTCTTGCAGGGATGATTACCGTGTTGATGCCCATCCTTCTTGCCGCAAGGGACTTCTCCTTAAGCCCTCCTATCGGCAGCACCCTCCCCCTTAAGGTGACCTCTCCTGTCATGGCAACGCTCCTCTTTATCGGGCGCGAGGTCAGGGCCGAGGCTATGGCCGCAGCTATCGTTATGCCTGCCGAGGGGCCATCCTTTGGGATTGCGCCTGCCGGCACATGGATGTGGATGTCGGTCTTTGAGAAGATTTCGTCCTTTATGCCGAGGGTTTTCGCCCTTGAGCGCACATAGCTCAGGGCCGCGTGCGCGGACTCCTTCATTACGTCTCCGAGCTGGCCCGTAAGGGTAAGGCCGCCCTTGCCCTTCATTGTGAGCGCCTCCACATAGATTATGTCCCCTCCGGTCTCTGTCCATGCAAGACCCGTGGCCACGCCTATTTCGTCCTTTGCCATCTCCTCCTCGGGCAGGAATTTGGGGACTCCGAGGAAACGGCTCAAATTTTTCGGGGTTATGACGAACTCTTTCTTTTTGCCGTCGGCTATAATCCGTGCGACCTTCCGGCAGAGGTGGGCTATTTCCCTTTCGAGGTTTCTGACCCCGGCCTCCCTTGTGTACTGGGTGGTTATCGTCATGAGCGCGGGCTCGGTAATATTCAATATCTTTTCCGTTATCCCGTGCTCCTCAAGCTGTTTGGGTATGAGGTAGTTCTCGGCTATTCCCATCTTTTCTTCTGTGGTATAGCCCGAAAGATGTATTATCTCCATCCTGTCCCTGAGGGGGCTGGGTATGGTGTCTACCATGTTGCCCGTGGTTATGAACATGACCTTTGAGAGGTCAAACGGTACGCTTAGATAGTGGTCAACGAATGAGTTGTTCTGTTCCGGGTCCAAGACCTCAAGGAGCGCGCTTGACGGGTCGCCCCTGAAGTCCGTGCCTATCTTGTCTATCTCATCGAGCATGAATACAGGGTTGTTCGTTCCCGCCTGTTTTATCCCCTGTATAATCCTGCCGGGAAGCGCTCCGACGTAAGTCCTTCTGTGGCCCCTAATCTCCGCCTCGTCCCTGACCCCGCCGAGGGACATCCTCATGAACCCCCTTCCCAACGCCCTTGCTATGGACCTGCCGAGAGATGTCTTTCCGACGCCCGGCGGGCCTATGAAGCAGATTATCGGGCCCTTCATCTTCGCATTGAGCTTGCGCACGCTTAAGTATTCAAGTATGCGCTCTTTTACCTTTTCAAGGTCGTAGTGGTCTTTGTTCAAGACTTTTTCCGCGGCCTTTATGTCGAGCATGTCCTTTGTGGATTTAGACCACGGCACTTCTACCATCCAGTCGAGGTATGTCCTGACAGTGGCGGCCTCTGCGCTGTCGGGGTGCATCTTCTGGAGCCTGCGAAGCTGTTTTTCAGCCTCCTTCATGACCTTCTCGGGCATCTTGGCCTCGTCAATCTTTTTCTTAAGCTCCCTTGCCTCCTCGGCCCTCTCGTCCATGTCCCCGAGCTCTTTCTGAATGGCCTTAAGCTGCTCCCTAAGGAAATACTCCCGCTGGGTCTTGTCTATCTCCCCCCTTGCCTCGGACTGTATCTTCTGCTGCACGATAAGAAGCTCTATCTCCCTCCCGAGTATCTCGTTTATCTTCGTTAGCCTCATGACCGGGTCGGTTATTTCAAGCACCTCCTGAGCGTTGTCGGTCTTAAGTCCCATGTTTGAAGCTATGAGGTCCGCAAGCCTTCCGGGGTCGTCGAGGTTTTCTATAACCACCATAATATCGGGCAGGATGTTTTTGCCTAAGGAGACCGCCTTGTCGAGCTGCTCCCTTACGCTTCGCATGAGGGCCTCTATCCCTATCGTAATCTCCGCGGGCTTTTTCTCGATTATCTTCTCTATGGTGGCGATCTGAAAAGGCTCTTTCTGGAGATAATTTACGGCCTTGGCCTTGGCAAGCCCCTGAACGAGCACCTTTACTCTTCCGTCGGGAAGCTTCAGCATCCTCATTATGAGGCCGACGACGCCGACGGAGTAGAGGTCCTCGGGGCCGGGGTTCTCGACGCTCATGTCCCTCTGGGTAAGGAGCATAATCATCCTGTCCGAGGAAAGCGCCTTGTCTATGGCGCTTATGGACATCTCCCTGCCGACAAAAAGAGGCAGTATCATGTATGGGAAAATAACGATGTCCCTTACCGGAAGCACGGGCAGCACATCCGGTATTTCGGGTTCTTTTCCTTCCTGTTGCTCAGCCAACTCCGCCATATCCGACCTCACTGTTTCTCTATTTTTATTTTGACCGCGAAGGCATTCATTCCTTAAGCTCTGATATTTTTCTGATGAGGTGCCGCCTGAACCCCTTTGAGAGTTCGGGGTTCTCAAGCGCCATGTCCACCGTGGCCGTCAAAAACCCAAGCTTGTCCCCGGCGTCATACCACCTGTCCTCGAACAAATAACCGTACACTGCCTGTTTTTTAAGAAGGCCCTTAATGGCGTCCGTAAGCTGTATCTCGCCCCCCCTGCCCGGCCGGCACCTCCGGAGGGCGCCGAATATGTCAGGGGTAAGCACATACCTTCCCATGATGGCGAGGTCCGAGGGAGACTCGCCGGGGCGGGGCTTCTCCACAAGGTCTTTAATCCGGTATATCCCTGCCGACTCCTCAATGCCGTCTATAATCCCGTACCTTGAGACCTCCTCCCTCTTTACCTTCGTGACCGCGATTATCGGGCATTTCAGTTTCCCGTAGAGCCTTATCATATTCCTCATGAGACTGTCGCCCCGCGGTATTACGATATCGCTTAGGAGCACGGCAAAGGGCTCGTCCTTTACAAACGGCCTTGCGCAGAGGACGGCGTGCCCGAGGCCAAGTGCGGCCTTCTGCCTTATGTATGCGAAATTTACATCCCTGAGCTTGTTAATCTCATCAAGGAGGTTCTTCTTCCCTGACCTCTTGAGGTTGGCCTCAAGCTCAAAGGCGGAGTCGAAGTGGTCCTCTATCGCGCGCTTGTGCTTTCCCGTGATTATCAAGAAGTCCTCTATGCCGCATGCCGTGGCCTCCTCAACCGCATACTGTATCATCGGCTTGTCCACGATAGGCAGCATCTCCTTCGGGGACGCCTTTGTGGCGGGCAGGAACCTCGTCCCAAGCCCTGCAGCAGGCAGTATGGCTTTCTTTACCGTCCCTTCCATAATTTTAGTATTTTACCACATTTCCGGCCTGCCGCAGCAGGAGGGATATTTGTACAGAGGCAAATAATAGATGCGGCATCTGGAACTATGTTAATATAGCAAATACGCTCGAAATTTCCGACTTCATGTAATGCAATGAAACTGGATAAATTTCATGATGAATGCGGGGTCTGCGGCGTCTACGGCCACAAAGAGGCCGCGACCCTCGTTTATTTGGGCCTGTATGCCCTCCAGCACAGGGGGCAGGAAGGCGCGGGAATCACGTCGTCCGACGGCAGGCTCCTTCAGACCGAAAAGGGCATGGGCCTTGTGGCCGACATCTTCAATGAAAAGAGGCTCAAGCGCCTGCCTGGGCACATAGCAATAGGCCATAACAGGTATTCCACCTCAGGTTCAAGCATACTTAAGAATGTCCAGCCCATAGTCGCAAACTTTTCCCTCGGGGCGCTTGCCATAGCCCACAACGGAAACCTCGTAAACGCAAAGGAACTCCGGGACGAGCTTGAGGCAGAGGGCGCGATATTCCAGTCTACATCAGACAGCGAGGCCATAATCCATCTCATAGCCCAGTCAAAAACCGAGGGCATATACGAGCGCATAGCAGGCGCGCTGAGCAGGATACGGGGCGCCTACAGCCTCCTCCTGATGAGGGAGGGAGAGATGGTTGCGGCCCGCGACCCCTACGGCATAAGGCCGCTCTGCCTCGGCAAGGTGGACGGCGCATATGCCGTGGCCTCCGAGACCTGCGCCTTTGACCTTATAGGCGCGGAGTACGTAAGGGACATAGAGCCAGGGGAGATGGTCATTATAAACGACAAGGGCGTTCAGTCCATAAAGACCTCTACGGGCACGAGGCGGGCCTTCTGCATATTCGAGTTCATATACTTTTCCCGGCCGGACAGTTATATATTCGGCTACCATAACGTCAACGCAATGAGGAAGGAGTTCGGCAGGCAGCTTGCCCGAGAGGCGGGCGTGGACGCCGACATCGTCATACCCGTGCCGGACTCCGGAGTGCCCGCGGCAATAGGGTTTTCCGAGGAAAGCGGCATACATTTTGATTTCGGCCTTATAAGGAACCACTACATAGGAAGGACGTTTATCGAGCCGCAGCAGTCCATCAGGCATTTCGGGGTGAAGATAAAGCTGAACCCTGTGAGGGGGCTTTTGCAGGGTAAGAGGGTCGTTGTGGTGGACGACTCCATAGTCAGGGGCACGACGAGCAAAAAGATAGTGAAGATGCTGAGGGAAGGGGGAGGCGCAAAAGAGGTGCACGTGAGGATAAGCTCTCCGCCGACCATAGGGCCGTGTTTCTACGGCATTGACACGCCCACGAGGCAGGAACTCATAGCGGCCAGCCATCAGGTGGAGGAGATACGGAAATACATTACGGCAGACACTCTCTCCTACCTGAGCCTTGAGGGGCTTAAGGGCATAGTGCCAAAGCCCGAGGACTACTGTTCCGCATGTTTTGACGGCAATTATCCCATAAGCTTCCCCGGAGAGCGGATGCAGCAGATGGAATTAACTTTTTAAGGAGGCCGCCATTGGAAGAAACAGAAGGACTCGAGGAATCGCTGGCCGGGTACAAGGAAAAGATACCGCTTATAAACAAGGGGACTCTCACCCTCGACAGGGACCTCATATTCGTCGCAAGGACGCAGCGCGGGTATGAGTTCGAGTACGACCCGAAGTTCGAATGGGGATGCTCGCCCACAGAGACACTGCTTATGAGCCTTGCCGGATGCCTTGCCATAGATATGGTCTCTTTTCTGAGGAAGATGAAGGCCGAGATTACGGCCTATAAGATGGATGTCTCCGGTCAGAGGAACCCGGACCCGCCGCAGTACTATAAGTCCATAGAGATGGTATTAAACATTACGGGCAAGGGGATTACCCCCAAGAAGGTGGAGCGGGCGATAGCCCTCTCGCAGGAGAAGTACTGCTCTGTTCATCATACCTTGAGGAAAGACCTCAAGGTGGATATAAAATATGATATAATCTCGGAGGACTGAAAAGGAGAAAGGGGAGGAATGAAAAAAAACTGCTGGGAAGTGAAGAAATGCGGGAGACAGCCGGGCGGGGAGCGTGAAAAGGAATTGGGCGTATGCCTTGCCGCTGCTGAGTCGAGGCTTGACGGTGTTCACGGAGGAAGGAACGCGGGAAGGACATGCTGGGTTGTTGCAGGCACGCTCTGCGGAGGGAAGGTGCAGGGCACTTTTGCCAAGAAGTACGAGACCTGCGAGGTGTGCGAATTTTATCAGGCTGTGAGGAAAGAAGAAGGCCCGAACTTTGAGATGTCCATATATCTCCTGAAAAGGCTTCAGAAGGAAAAGGAGTGACCGTCTAAAGGAGGGCAGCTCTCAGGCATCCGATTAGTGTCTTTACCTCTTCGTCCTGAACAGTCCTTGCATCGAGCAAAAACCTCTCTTCCTTAATCCTTCCGATAACAGGCGGCCTGCCGAGCCGGAGTCTCTCTTCCATCTTATTAGGGGCAAGGCCTTTTGATTTTATTGAGACGACGAACGTCCTCAGGTTGACCCCGGGAAGCGCGCCCCCTCCTGCCTGAGAGAAGTCCTCCAAGACCTCTATTGCTTCGGCCTTTACATGCCTTCTGATGCCGTCTGCTATTTTTTTTGCCCGCGCCTTTATCCTCTCAGGCTCCTCAAGGAGCATCCTCAGCACGGGTATCCGTATCTTTGCCTTTTCCTCGTCTATGTACTCCATGAGGGTTGCCTCAAGCGCGGAAAGCGTAAGCTTATCTATCCTCAACGCCCTAAGAAGCGGGTTTTTCTGGACCCTCTCTATATACTCTTTTTTGCCTACGATAATGCCTGCCTGCGGCCCTCCCAAGAGCTTGTCCCCGCTGAATGTCACTATGTCCGCACCCTCCCTGAGGGCCTCTCCAACCGTAGGCTCGTCGTGAATGCCGTAGGGCTTTAAATCTATGAGGCAGCCGCTTCCGAGGTCGTGCATCACAGGAATGGAGTGTTTCCCTGCAAGCCCTGAAAGGGCGCTGACAGGCACGTCCTCGGCAAACCCCGTGACCCGGTAATTGGAGCGGTGGACTTTAAGTATGAGGGCTGTGTTTTCGTTGATTGCGTTTTCATAGTCATAAAGATGGGTCTTGTTCGTTGCGCCGACTTCTCTTAGGACTGCGCCGCTCTGGGCCATGACATCCGGTATCCTGAAGGAGCCGCCTATCTCCACAAGCTCGCCCCTTGAGACTATGGCCTCTTTGCCCCGGCTAAAAGCGCTCAGGCAGAGGAGCACTGCGCCTGCGTTGTTGTTTACGGCTATGCCGTCCTCGGCGCCTGTGACCTCCCTCAGTAGCCTCTTAAGATGGCTGTATCTTTTCCCCCTTTTGCCGGAGGCAAGGTCATACTCCAAATTGGAATAGCTTGATGCGGTATTCCTGATGTTCTCAATCGCCCTCTCCGAGAGTGCCGCCCGTCCGAGGTTCGTGTGGATTACAATGCCTGTGGCGTTTATGAGGGGGATGAGGCTCAGGGAGGAAAGATGTTCGGCAATCAGCCCTATATCAGGCGCAATAGCCTCTATGGATAAGTCAGGGGATTCTCCTTCCAAGATGAGCCTTCTTGTCCTGTCAATGCCTTCCCTTACGGCCTCAAGCACATACCTTCTGGGGTATTTCCGAAGCCACGCTTCCCCGAATGGGCCTTTGAGAACCTCATCCACGGATGGGAGGTCTTTTAGTCTTTCTTTTTTCCCCACAACGATTTTCTACCACATAACAGGCAGCGAGGTCAACACTACCGTCTCCTTGCTTTATAAAACAGGGGGAGGGGGGGTATGGCCAAGTGGTTGATTTTTAAGGAAACCATGTCTGAAAATGCTTTAAATGTAAAGCATTTGTAAAGCATTTCCATCCCGCCGTTTTCCTTTCCCGTGTCATTACCTGCTTGCATGAAATCCTTCTTTCTCTACCTTACCCCTCTCTACGAGCCTTCGGCCAACCTCCCCTTATTAAGGGGAGGATTATAAATCCCCTCCTTACCAAGGAGGGGCGAGGGGAGGTCTTTCCTCCGTGTCTCTGTGGTTAATATATTATGGCCTTAAGGAACTGGTCTACCCGAACTGGTTCAGCCAAATGAGGACATGGGGGGGAATGTAAAATTCTTGCCTTTTTGAGAGGGGAAGGGGTAGCATTAAGCGGGTTTTGGGGCGGGCAACCGCCACGACTCACAGACGCAAAAGTGTATAATATCCTTACATAGAAAGGAGGCTCATAGAATGAAAGCAGTCAAAAAAATTGTAGAAGTGGAAATAAATAACAGCGTAACGGTCAAGTCCCTCCCTTTTAAGCCGGGCAGTACGGTTGAGGTGATTGTCTTTCCAGCCGAAAGGGGACAAGACATATTCGCTTTCATGGACAATGTGACGAAAAAGAAAAAGATTGCCCCAATGAACCTGAAACAGATTGAAAAGATTGTGCACGACGCAAGAACCGGCAAGTGAAACCGAATACCTATATTCTGATAATTTTTCTATTTCATTGCGGCTGACCATCGCTGCGCAGCGTGCGCTCTACTTCATATGCCCCCTGAGATACCTTCCGGTATATGACCCCTTCACTTCTGCCACATCCTCGGGCGTGCCTTCGGCTATTATCCTTCCTCCGGCGTCTCCGCCTTCCGGGCCTAAGTCTATTACATAGTCCGAGGCCGAGATGAGGTCAAGGTTATGTTCTATCACCAAAACGGTGTTGCCCGCATCCACAAGCCTGTTGAGGATATTGAGGAGGGCCTCTACATCCTTGAAATGAAGCCCTACCGTAGGTTCATCGAGTATGTAGAGGAAATCCCTTGCGGCCTTGACCCCTAATTCGGCGCATATCTTAAGCCTCTGGGCCTCTCCTCCTGAAAGAGTTGTGGCCGGCTGCCCGAGCCTCAGGTATCCAAGTCCAATATCTTCCATCAGGCAGAGCTTTTCCCTTATAGCCGGGATATCCTGAAACAGCAACGAGGCCTCAGAAACGGTCATCTCAAGGATGTCGTTGATGCTCCTGCCTTTATACATCACCCTCAGGGCGGCCTCTCCGTACCGCTTTCCCCCGCATTCCTCGCACTTTATGTAGAGGTCTTCAAAGAAATACATTTCCACCTTCTGGTATCCCTCTCCCCTGCATGTCTGGCATCTTCCGCCCGGGACATTGAAGGAGAAAAACCCGGGTCCCCATCCGTGCGCCTTTGCCTCATGCTGCCCTGAAAAGAGCTTTCTTATGGAGTCGAATATCTTAAGGTATGTAACCGGGTTTGAGCGCGGGCTTTTCCCTATAGGGGTCTGCTCTATGAGTTTTACTCCTTTGAGGAGTTCTGCGCCTTCCATTGATTTATATGGCAGGGGGCTGAGGGGCATGAGCCTGAAGCGCCCTGCAAGCGCCCTCCATAGGGTATCAACAACGATGCTGCTTTTGCCTGAGCCTGAAACTCCGGTAACCGATGAAAGCGTCCCAAGCGGGACATGGAGGTTGACCCCTTTAAGGTTATTTCCACTTGCGCCTTTAAGCAGGAGGCCGCCATTGCCGGACCTCCTTATTAAGGCCGGTCTTATTTTTTCTTTCCCCTGAATATATCTTGAGGTCAGGGTGTCTGCCTTAAGGAAATCCTCTTTAGGGCCTGAGAACACGACCTCGCCTCCAAGATGGCCTCCGCCCGGGCCGAGTTCCACTATCCAATCCGCCTTTTCTATGACCGCCCTGTCGTGCTCCACCACCACTACGGTGTTTCCGATGGAGGCAAGCTCGGCCATTATCCCTGTAACCCTGTCTGTGTCCCGATTGTGAAGTCCGACCGTAGGCTCGTCAAGGACGTATAAAGTGCCTGTAAGATAGGCTGAAAGCTGGTTTGAGAGGTTTACCCTCTGGTACTCTCCGCCTGAAAGCGTCCTGCCCTGCCTTGAAAGGCTCAGGTAGTCAAGCCCCACCCTGCTTAGAAACCTGAGCTTCATGTCTATCTGCCTCAAAAGCTCTTTGGCCATTTCCCTCTCAAAAGGCGAGATGTCCGCCTCCCTAAAAAACTCCCTCAGGCCGGATACCGGAAGGTCTGAGAGCACGGCGATATCAAGCGGCCCGGGGGTCGTATCCCCGCCCCCTATTTTGTATGACAGTGCCTCGTGGTTCAGCCTTTTTCCCTTGCACAAAGGGCATACGGCCTCTTTCCTGTATCTTGAAAGAAAGACCCTCACATGGAGCTTGTATCTTTTCTGCTGGAGTTCCTCAAAGAAATCGTTTATTCCTTTGAACCCCTCTCCCCCTTTGAACACCCAGTCCTTTTCCTTTCCCGATAGTTCCATGAACGGCTTGTTGACGTTTACCCCCGACTTTTTGGCTGCACCCAGCATCCGCCTCTTCCACCACTTCGCAGCAGGCTTATCCCACGGCTCAACAGCGCCTTCGGTAAGGCTCAGGTGCGGGTCAGGCACGATAAGTTCCGGCGCGTAATTGAGGACGTTTCCAAAGCCCTTGCACTCAGGGCATGCGCCCACAGGGTGGTTGAACGAAAAAAGAAGCGGGCTTGGCTCAGGCAGGGCTATGCCGCAGGCATCGCATGCGTTTAAGGACGAAAACTCCGCTGAGGGGCCGTCTATGAGTATTACCTTTATTTTTTCTCCGCCGTACTTCCATGCAGTCTCTATGGAGTCTGCAAGCCTCGGTTCGTCCGAGATTAGTAGCCTGTCAACAAGGACATCGGCCCTCCGGGGCCATTCGGGAAGCTCCTCGAATCCCCTTGCCTCGTTGTCAATCCAAAGCCTGTGGAAGCCCTTACTTTTAAGCTCCTCCTGAGGCTCCCCGGATTCAAAGACTATGACTGCCTTTTGGCCGGAGCGCTTCTCCGCAAGCTCGGCAGCTATGCCTGAGGCGTCCCACTTCCGTATCCGCCTCCCGCATTTCGGACAATAGGGGGTTGCGACCTTGGAGTACAGGAGCCTGAGGAAATCGTAAACCTCGGTAAGCGTGCCCACTGTGGAACGCGAGCCCCTGACCGGGTTTCTCTGCTCAAGCGCAATGGCAGGCCTTATGTTGTCTATGTTGTCCACAAGCGGCCTGTCCAACTTCTCAAGGAAGAGCCTTGCGTATGTAGAGAGCGACTCTATGAACCTCCACTGCCCCTCTGCAAATATAGTCTCAAACGCAAGCGAGGACTTCCCGGAGCCGGAGACCCCTGTTACGGCTATCACTTTGTTATGGGGCAGGCGGAGGGAGATGTTTTTGAGGTTGTTCTGCTTTGCGCCCTCGATTATGAGTTCATGCTGCGGCATCCTGATATTTTAACATGCAGGGGGATAAGGCGTTCAAATTGACTTAATCCCTGCTATGATTTCCTAAAAGAATGCCGGCAAGACCAAGACTGAGAAAAGCGAAAAAGAAAACCATGGGGAAGAAAAAAAGGTTTTTTCCGAAGATAGCGCTTCTTCTTTTGGCTGCGGGCATTGGCGTTTATTTTTTCGCCTTCCCGGACGTCTCAAGGCTAAGGAAGGAAAACCCCGGAAAAACCTCGTTTATGGAGCAGAGGGAAGAAGAATGGAAGAAAGAGGGCAAGGGCTATAAGATTAAGCGGAAGTGGGTGCCGCTTAAGGAGATATCCCCGTATCTCATAAAGGCGGTGCTCATCGCCGAGGACGACAAGTTCTGGGCTCACGAGGGGTTTGATTACGAGGCCATAGTCAAGGCCATAGAGAAGGACATAAAGGCGAAGAAATTCAAATCAGGCGGAAGCACCGTAACCCAGCAGTTAGCCAAAAACCTCTATCTTTCGTCATCCAAAAACCCCCTGAGGAAACTGAGGGAGGCGGTTATCGCATGGCGCTTAGAGAGGTCCCTTACCAAGAGGCGGATACTTGAGATTTACCTGAACGTTGCGGAGTGGGGGGACGGAGGCATATTCGGCATAGAGGCTGCCGCGAATCATTACTACGGGAAGGCCGCCTCCGTGCTCGCCCCTGAGGAGGCCGCAAGGCTTGCCGCAGTGCTCCCCAATCCGCGCAGGTATAACCCCCTCGGCGATTCCGGATATGTTAAAAAACGTGCGGACGCCATTCTTGACATCATGATACAGCGGGGCATAGTCGTGCCTGAGGACGGGGAGTGATTTAGACTTAATGGCCTGCCTCGGCCCAGTTCCTGCCCGAACCCATTTCCACCTTAAGCGGCACTCTAAGGGCGCACTGCCCATTTTCCGAGGAGACCCCTTCCATCTCATTCTTTACAATCTCCATGAGCCTGTCTTTTTCATTCTCAGGACACTCAAATACGAGTTCGTCATGCACCTGAAGTATAATCTTTGCCCGCAGAGCAAGCATTTTAAGCTCCCTTGAGATGTTTATCATTGCGATTTTTATGATATCCGCCGCCGTGCCCTGTATGGGCGAGTTTGCCGCAAGCCTCTCTCCAAGCTGCCGTGTGCCTGCATTTTTGCTCTTAAGCTCAGGCACGGGCCTTCTCCTTCCGGATATCGTCATGACATAGCCCCTTGCCCTTGCCTCCTCAACAGTCCTGTCTATATATGCCGTTATAAGAGGATGCCTTTGGAAGTACTGTTTTATATATCTGCCTGCCTCTTCCCTTGAGATATCAAGAGTTTCGGAAAGCCCGAATGGGGTTATGCCGTAGACCACGCCGAAGTTTACGGTCTTTGCCACCCTCCGCATATCGGACGTGACCTTATCCGGGGATATCCCGAATATCTCGGAAGCGGTTACGGAATGGATATCTATATCGGAAAGAAACGCCTCCGTAAGGCCCTTGTCCCCTGAGAGGTGGGCGAGGATTCTCAGTTCCACCTGCGAGTAATCCGCAGTGATGATGAGGTTTCCCTCATCAGCGGTAAATGCCTCGCGGATGCGTCTTCCCCATTCCCCCCTTACAGGGATGTTCTGGAGGTTCGGCTCACTGCTTGAGAGCCTTCCCGTGGCCGTTACCGTCTGGTTAAAAGACGTATGAAGCCTTCCTGTCCGGGGGTTTATGAGCAAGGGGAGGGCATCTACGTATGTGGCCTTAAGCTTATAGAGGCTCCTCCAGTTCAGTATCTCGCCCGGAAGCTCGTGTGTCTTGGCAAGCTCCTCTAAGACGCCCATCTCCGTGGAATAACCGGTCTTTTTTCTTTTGCCCGGCTTAAGCCCCAAGGACTCAAAAAGCACCTTGCCCAACTGTTTTGGAGAGTTTATGTTGAACTCCATGCCCGAAAGAAAATATATCCTCTTTTTAAGCCCCTCAAGCTCCCGCTCAAGCTCTTTTGAGAGGTCGTTGAGCCTTTCCGCGTCAATCCTCATCCCTGCCTCCTGCATCTCAGAGAGGACATATATGAGGGGCATCTCTATATTGAAATATACCGGCTCCATCCCCTCTTCCCTGAGACTCTTAAACAGAAGTTCTTTGAGTTCTATGGCAAGCTCTGCATTGTCGCAGGCGTATTCGGATGCCTCAGGGATGCGGACCTCCTCGAACCCTCCTTTGCCTGCCACCTCAATAAAAGTCTTTTTCTTCCTTGAGAGGCGCTCAAGGGAGATGTTCTCAAGGCTGTGGTCCGAGCGCAGGGGGTTAAGAAGATATGAGGCAACCATTGTGTCGTAAAGCCTTCCGCAAGTGTTTATCCCCTCCTTGCGGAGCAAGAGTATGTCGTACTTAAGGTCATGGCCCGTCTTTTCGATGTCTTTGTCCTCAAGGAGCGGCCCGATGACATCAAGCGCATCCTTCTTTTTTATCTGTTTTGGCGCCCCTTCATAAGTATGCGCAAGGGGCATGTAGGCCGCCTTCCCCTTTTGGCTGCATACGGATACGCCGACAATCTTATCCCTTATAGGGTCTTTTCCCGTGGCCTCGGCATTAAAAGAAAACTCCTCTTTAATCAAGCCTGCAAGCCCCTTCAATTCCTCAACCTCTGATATAGTCCTGTAATCCCTCTTTGCTGGAGGGCCGCCGGGTATGAATCTCATTAAGGATGAAAACTCAAACTCTTTAAACAGGCTCAGAAGCGCATGCCAGTCCGGCTCCCTCCGGAGGAATTCCTCTAAATCCATATCAAGCGGCACATCCCTGTTTATCTCGGCAAGCCTCTTGCTTAGCCTCATGATGTCTATGTTTTCGGCAACAAGCCGCCGTATCCTCTCTTTTTTAATCCTCTCAGGATGGGCCGTCATCTCATCGAGGCTTCCAAACTCCGAAAGCAGCTCCTTTGCGGTCTTCTCTCCTATGCCCTTTATACCTGGGATGTTGTCTGCGGCGTCTCCCACCAATGCCATGAACTCGGTCACCCTTCCCGGAGGGACGCCTAACTTTTCCATGACATGCGCCTCATCCAGCACCACATCTTTTATAGGGTCGTAGACCTTTATTGAATTATTAAGCAGCTGAAGCATATCTTTGTCCCCGGTGACTATGAACACATTCATCCCATGTTTTGAGGCCTTCTCGGCAAGGGTTGCAAGTATGTCGTCCGCCTCGTATCCGGGCATGACGAACATCTTGATTTTGAAGGCATCTACGACCCTCCTGATATGCGGAATCTGCCGACGGAGGTCGTCAGGGGCCTCGGGCCTGTGGGCCTTATACTCCTCGAACAGCAAGTGCCTTTCCGTGGGCTGCGGGGAGTCAAACGATACGACTATGCCGTCGGGCTGCCTCTCCCTCATTATCTTAAGGAGCATATTCGTAAAGCCGTAGATGGCGTTTGTGGGCCTGCCCTTTGAGTCCGTAAGCCCTCGTATTGCGTAAAACGCCCTGTAGACGTATGAGTTGCCGTCAATGAGGTATAGGTTCATTATAAAGTTTAGCACATTCAGGCCGCCGGCAACCCTGTCCCCCAAAGCGATAATGTCCTATTTGGTTAATAAGCGTAAGCCCTCCTTTTTTTTATGATAAAGTTACACATGAGGTGGGTAGGGGTTTACGTAGGGGCGCCGCTTGACGGACTGTTGGATGAGAACTTATGGGTTCAAACTTGAACCCGCAGGGGGGCATCCGATAAATGGTCAGACTGTCCTGTTCTTCAATGGAAAAACTAAATGAAATATATAGCAACAAAAAAAATACCGAGCCCAGTGATAAAGCCTGTTAAAAAGGTTAAAGATTTATCAAGACGGTCTTCTGAATTCAAAAAATCAAAATATCTTCTTAAAGTACCATGAACAATAGTTGAAGCGGTACAAATAATTGCAATAAAAAGGAAATATACCTTATTGATGGGCAAATGGATTTGAAACAATTTGATGAGAAAGACCATGACTAGAGATACAAAACATCCGCAATAAAACCCTTTATCTCTGATGCACACAAACCCTGCATTTTCATTACATCTATTTTTGCACGGCCATAGCGGAAACTTCAGATTGTCTTTTAAAAACTTAACAGCAGCTAATAAAAAGGAAAATGCTGCAAAAATCCACAATATTATTTTGGTTGAACTATCGCTGACAACGCTCGATGAGAGAAGGCAGATTAAAGAATATGCTAAAAAACTTAAAGACTTAGCTTCTTTGGATGGAAGTTTTGTAGGATCCATTATTGCATTTTCCCTTAATATAAAGGGATAGCCTATTTAAACCCATACAACCAACTCCGAACAAATATATAACTGCAACAAACAAAACAAGTGCCTGTATATATTGCTCATCATAAAAGAGTTTAAGTGCTAAGCCCCCTGTAAAAACAGATGCTACAACGAAAAAATATGAAAAAACTAAATCCAACACTTTTTTCATTTTTTTCATTTCCTACATTCAACCTCGAAGTGCAACAGATGCGACTTCAAGGGGCGTTTTGTAGCCCAGGCATTTTCTGGG
>JAUXOF010000011.1 GCA_030682405.1 Thermodesulfovibrionales bacterium | reverse complement strand
ACATATGAGCCGTCCTTATCAGCCGTAAAGGTCGGCTTGGCAACTGTTGAAGATGATAGGACTGCGGCGCTTCCTGAAGGCTTAGATGTAATCGTCCACTTATAGGTCAGCGTATCCCCGTTGGCATCGCTGCTTCCGCTTCCGTCAAGCGTTACAACCGAGCCGGTTACAACATTCTGGTCAAGCCCTGCATTGGCAACAGGGGCGCTGTTTGAGGTGTCTCCACATCCGGCTATAATGAGCGCCATCAGAATTAATGATAAAAATACCGGAAACTTACTTGCCTTTAACATGGTTATGCCTCCTTTAGCAAAATAAAAAAGACGTTCCATGACCTGAATATACCCCCCAATAGCTTCCCTGTCAAGAAAAATTTTGGGACATGCAGGGGAATTATCCGAGCCCCTCAAGGAGAGCCTTTTGCATGACATCAACCGGCGGCATTTCTCCGGTCCAGAGTTCGAATGCAAAGACGCCCTGCCACAGGAGCATCCCCATGCCGTTGAGCGTCTTACAGCCCTTTTTCTTAGCTTCTCTAAGAAGCGGCGTCTCTTTATAGATGAGGTCTACTACTATTAATGGCGGGTAAATCAGGTTAATATCGATAGGTAAAGAATCTGATTCTTTTAGGCCCAAAGGTGTAGCGTTTATAATTATATCCATTCCTTTAGCTATATCCAGCGACTGCGGCACATAAACGGTCATGCCTACACTAAGAAGGTCTCTTACAAGTTTTTCCGCTTTGCCGGTATCGATATCAAACAGAAAAACTTTAGATGCCTCCTGACAGAGATAATAGCTTATCGCCCTTGCCGCCCCGCCTGTGCCGATTATCAGTATGTTTTTGCCCTTGACCTCTATTGCTTTTTCTTCAAGGCTCCTCATAAAACCCCTGCCGTCGGTGTTAAAGCCTGTGAGTTTTCCATTTTTGTTTACGACCGTATTTACGGCGCCGATGAAAGATGCCTCTTCGTCTACGCGGTCAAGGTAAGGCATGACGTTTTCCTTATGAGGGACAGTGACGTTGACCCCTGCAAGGTCAAGCGCCCTTACGGCTTTAACGGCATCTCCCAAGAGTTCGGGCCTCACCGGGAACGTGACATAGCAGTAATCAAGCCCCATGCGTTCGAATGCGGCATTGTGCATTCTGGGCGACAGGCTGTGCCCTACGGGCCAGCCTAAAAGCGCTACTACCCTCGTCTTTCCGCTTATCTCCATCCATCCTCCAAGTGTAGGCGGTAGTATAACTTATTTCTCCACAATCCCTTTTATAAGCCCCTCAGGGGTTGACTCTATCACCTTTACCTCTATGCCGAGCGTCTCTTCAATATTCTTGGGAGAGATGTCGTCAAGGAACAGGTCGTTGCCGTCTCTGAGAACGACATCCGGTATAAGGAGCACATCGTGCTCCTGTGCTTTCTCTGCAAGCGCCCTGATTACATCCCTTCCTGAAAGCAGGCCTGTTACGGTAACAGAGCTTCCGAGCATCTGGTTTTCAACCGGCACAAGGCCGGTTGAGATGCCGCTTTTGGAGAGCTTTTCAAGGAATTTTTTAAGATACGGGTAGAAGGAGACGCCTGTAAATGTTAGATGCCTTTTGGTAAGGGGATAGGGGGCCTGGAGCTTTATCTTTTTGGCCTGCGACAGGAAAAGCGGGACTGTGCCCACCCCGTTTTCGAGCTGGGGCAGGTCTCCGTAGTCCTTAAGATGGGGGAAGGGGAGTTCGGCCTTTATGTACAGCTCGTCCGCTCCGTAGACTATGGGGTCTCCGTGTTTTTTCCTGAACCTCCTCTGGAAGCCCTCGATTATCCCTATCGCCTTCTCAGCGTCATCTTTCTGCACCGGCTTAAGCTTTATCTTCCTGTGGGCGGTAAGCCCGACAGGCACTACGGCGATTGAAAGAAGCTGGGGGTAGAGGGAATGGAGATGCCTTATGGTATTTTGAAGCTCTTTGCCGTCGTTTATGCCCGGACACAGCACTATCTGGACATGCATCTTTATCCGGTTTTCCTTGAGGAACCGGAGTTCCTTCATTATGTCCGGGGCCTTGGGGTTGCCGAGCATCTTGTTTCTGACGGCCATGTCCGTTGCATGGACGGAGATGTAAAGCGGGCTTAGCCGCTGTTTTATTATTCTTTGTTTGTCGCCATCCGAGAGGTTCGTCATGGTTATGTAGTTTCCGTAGAGAAAGGACATCCTGTAGTCCTCGTCCTTGACATACAGGGTCTTTCTGAGGCCTCTGGGGAGCTGTGCCACGAAGCAGAAGATGCAATTGTTGCGGCAGGTCTTTATCTTGAACTGCCTAAGCTCCATGCCCGGGTCTTCGCCTTCTTTAAGAAAAAATTTTACGGAATGGGGCTTTCCATCCCTTATGACCTCCATGAGGAGTTCCGGTTCAGAGCTATGAAACAGGTAGTCTATGTCGTCGGCTACGCTGTGGCCGTTTATAGAGAGGATAACGTCGCCGCCGGCAATTCCGGCCCTCAGGGCCGCACTGCCCGGCGCTACGCTTTCAACGGTTATGCCCTGCTTATCTCTCACCCGTCTCCCTAAGCCCCCTGTAGATGTAATGCAGCCCGGATATTATCGAAAGCGCCGCCGTTGCCCATATAAGAATGTCTTTAATGTCGGGAATAAATTCGTAGGTGATGTTCAGGAGGACATACGAAAGCAGTATGAGTTCCATTGCAACGGCGGCCTTCCCCGGCAGAGAAGGCTCCACCTTTTCTTTATGGGCGGTCATGTAAAGGAGCACCCAGCCGGTTGTCACGATAATATCCCTGCTTATGACGGTTATCGTCAGCCATCCGGGCACCCACCCGTAGTATGAAAAGAGAATGAACGAGGTTACGATGAGGAACTTATCGGCAAGCGGGTCAAGGAATGTGCCGAGCTGGGTTTTCTGGTTTTTAAGCCTTGCCGTCATGCCGTCGAGGGCGTCGGTCAGCGCGGCTGCGGCAAAGATGTATACGGCGTAATCGTATTTTGCGTATATGACCGCCGTTACGAAAACGGGTATAAGGATAATCCTGATTGCCGTCAGCGTGTTCGGGAGATTAGCCGCTCCCATGAGGACCTCGCAAAATTACAATATTTTCCCTCAGGCCGTTTCCGCCCGGTCAGGGCCTCTTTCCATGACGCCGGGCGGCGTGCAATATCCTTTAAGGGAAATCAAAAGGCACTGACGTAAGGCTGAGCCTGAGCCCCAGCTTATTATAACATCTCCCGTCAGGCTTTCCGTTGATATAAGAAAGGAGAAAGCCTGCATGGCATTTCTCAACTCCGAAGCCGTAACCCCGCGCCTCTTCCAAGGCGGAGAGGGTCAGGGCCTTTGCCTTGGCGCGGCTGCCTTCAAGGAGCCTGAGTTCTGCAAGCCCGAGCCTGACATAGATAATCCCCCTCGGGTCTTTCGTCTTTTTAAAAAGCACTCCGGCCTCTTTCAGGTTCTTCTCCGCATCGGTGTATTTTCCAACGGCCATCCGTGTCTTGGCCGCACTCCAGAGGGTATAGGAATAACTGACGATGTCTCCCATCTTTTTATAAAGGCGTGCTGCCCGCCTGAAATGAATCATTGCGCCTGCATAATCTCCATCCATTCTCATGGCATTGCCTATCCCGCAGTGGGAGTACGCCCTGCCGAAGGCGTCGTTAAGCCTTATGAAAATCTCGTTTGCCGCCTTGTAGTAGCCGAGGGAATCTTTGTAAAGCCCCATTACCCTTGTCGTTCCGCCCAATCCGCACAGGCAGTAGCCGATACCGCTCCGGTCATTGAGGGATGAAAACGCCGCAAGCGCCTTTTTGAATGTCCCTACGGCCTTTTTTATGTCTCCCTGTATCCTGAGCGCACCCGCCTCTGCCCAGAGGGAAAACGCCGTGCCCTCTTTGTCTTTTCTTTTCCTGTAGTATGCACCGGCCTTATTGATAAGCCTCAGGGCCTCTTTCCACCTGCCCAATGCCCGCAGGCTGAGCCCAAGCCCTGCGGTTGCGTCCATTTTGGAGTCAGGGTCTTTGAGTTTTCCGGCAAGGGGCATCGCCTCAGTGTAGTAAGCCGCCGCCTTTATAAAATCTCCGGTCATCCTGTAGGTGTCGCCTAATGAGAGGAGGCATCGGAGGGATTCCTCCCCGTCCGCCGTCCGGCAGAGCCTGAGCGCCCTCTTAAGCTCCCTGAGCGCATCGGCATACAGCGAGGCGTCCCTGAGCCTTTCCGCCTTCTGGATTATGCCTTCAGCCATTCAGCAGTTGCTTGAGATTTTTTGTGAGCGTCTTGTAATCGGTTGAGTTGAAGAAGGCCGAGCCCATGACGAGTATGTCGGCCCCGGCATCGGCCACAGCCTTTGCATTGTCTGGCGTGACGCCTCCGTCCACTTCTATGAGCGTGTTTAGTGAACGCTCCTTTATTATCTTTTTCAGCTCTTTTATCTTATTTATAGCTCCGGGTATGAATTCCTGGCCGCCGAACCCGGGGTTTACGGACATTACAATCGCAATGTCAATCTCAGAAAGGATATTGTCGAGCGTCCATATGGAGGTTGCGGGGTTTAAGGACACGCCTGCCTTTGCGCCGCTGTCCTTTATCCAGCATATAGTTCTGTGCAGGTGCACCGATGCTTCAACGTGCACGGTCAGGTAGTCCGCCCCTGCGGTTATGAAATCCTTCAGGTACCTGTCCGGCTCGTCTATCATGAGATGGACGTCAAGAGGGAGTTTCGTTGCTCCTTTAATAGCCTTGACGATAAACGGCCCTATGGTTATGTTCGGCACGAAATGGCCGTCCATTATGTCTATGTGGAGCATGTCTGCCCCGGCCTCTTCCGTTGCCCGTATCTCTTGGCCGAGCCTCAGGAAGTCGGCGGATAATATAGACGGAGCTATCCTTATCATCTCAGTAAGTCCTCCCTTCAAAGCTGAAGATGCACCGTGCCGCCGGCGCTGATTATCTCTCCCGCCTCAGGCATTTGAGAGTTTACTCTCTCCCCTTCGCCCGATATAACGGTGTTGAGGCCGAGTTCCCGCGCAAGGTCAACGGCTTTCTCCGCCTGCATCCCCTTGAATTCGGGGCAATAATAGATTACATCATAAGGGCCTGAGCTTACAATCAGGGTTGCAGGCTCCTCTGCCTTGTCCTCAGGAAGCGGTCTCTGGGCTATTACCCTGTCCTTTTCCACTGTGTCGGAGTGGACGTATATGACGCTGGAAATCTCAAGCCCGCTTTTTTGGAATATCCCCTCTGCCTCCTCAAGGGTTTTCCCTGTCGCATGAGGGACGCTAAGGGCTGCGGGCCCGTTGCTTACGAGCACCCTTATGCCGGTCTTTTCTTTCACGCTGCTGCCTGCCGGTATGTCCTGACTTATGACCCTGCCTTCAGGGACATGCTGGTCGTATTCAGTGCGTTCCACTGCCATATCAAGCCCTGTTTCCTTTAGGAGGCAGGCGGCTTCATAAAGGCTCTTGCCTTTAAGGTCAGGCACCCCGACGAGATTTCCGGTCTCAAAGAGCTTAAATGTGATGTACCCGGAAATGAGGCTTATGGCAAGGAACGCCGAAAGGTAAAGCATTATTCCGCGGCACCTGCTGCCTGAGGGTTCCCTGTAGACATGGATTTTTCCCGGACGGTCTTCGGGGAAAATATTTGGGCGCTCTTCGTTGTTCACGTTTTTATGATAATAAAACTCTTTATGGAATTATACATTATTTTGCCCATGAAAAAGGGCGGGCGCAGGGCAGGGGTTGGCCGTGCCCCTATGGTAATTGCTTCTGCCCTTAAAAATGCTTTATTCTAAGTGCATGAAGGTAGATGTCTTTTATGTCCCCTCCGGCTTTGGGAATACGGCTGAAACCCTCCTTAGAGAAGCCTTAAGCAGCATAAGCGGCCCGGATTACTCAGGCATGCTCTACATAGCCCCAACCCGGCAGATGGCGGATGAACGCATGAAGGTATTCCACGAGCTGGCAACAAAAGAAGGCGCTTCCTGCTACATACCGCCTGAGATGACCACCATAAAACAGCTCTCAAAAAGGCTGAACTCCTCATTCGGGGATAAAATCACCCTGCCCTCAAGCCTGATGCCTGTCATCCTGTCCGGCATCTCCGGCAAGGGCATCGGCCTTTCGGCAATCATAGCCGGGTTCATAAGCGAACTAAAAGGGGTTACGACCCCCGGCGAAAGGGGCACAAACCCTTTTATAAAGGAGCTTGAAGCCCGGTTTGCAAAAATATTCGAGGAACTCTCCGTGCCTCATGCAGTCTCCCAACGGGTGATGGACAGCCTTGGGGTGTTTTCAGGGCATCAGGGTCTCATGGACGATTACGGCGCTCAGGACGAGGACGATGCCATTGTTTCAGCATTGGCGATTATTAAAGAGAGGCTCAGTCCGGATGTCCTTGTGCTTGACGGGTTTTACGATATAACCGGCGCTGAGAAGGCGGTCATTCAGGCCCTGACAGGCAAGGCCGGGAGGGTGATAGCGGCTGTGCCGCATGATGCCGGAGAAAGTGCGGTCCCAGAGGAATATATAAATTTCATGAAGAATAATTTCGATGTCAGGGAAATATTTCTGACTTGCCGAGGGGTTCGCAACCCTTGCCGGAAAGTCTTCCCTGAGGCGCAGTATCATCCTTTCCCCTCGGTGGAAGAGGAGGTTGAGGGCATAGCAAGGCACATAAAAAGCTCATTCATATCGGGCCGTCTCCGCAGGCTCGATAGAGTAATTGCCGCCTTCCCGTCCATAGGGCAGTACAGGGACACCGTATTAAGGGTCTTTGCAAGATACGGCATACCCGCGGCTGCAAGCCCCAAATCCCTTTCCGAGACAAGGCCGTTTCTTGAGGCGCTGAGCCTGCTTGAGTCCGTGACAGAGGACTATCCGAGGCTTGCCTTCTCAAACTTCCTCCTTTCTCCGCATTTTACCAATATCCCCGAAGCCCTGAAAAAGGCCGTGCCGAGGTTATGTTCAGGCTCTGGGATTATAAAGGGCAGGCAGCAGTGGCTCAGCGCATTTAAGGCAGAGGGGCAGGAGGTCCATGCAGCAGGAAAGAGGATTTTCAGGCGGCTTGAGCCGCTTGAGTCCATAAAGGGAAGGGGAAGTTACACCGATTACCTGAATGCCTTGTACGAGGCCTTAAAAGGCCTTGGCTTTACTGCGGCCCTGTCTGAAGAACAGCCCGGCTTATCAGAGTCCGGCGACTTCAAGGATATATTCAGGGGGGTCGGCGCGGTTGATGCTATAGCAAAAACCCGCACGGACATAAGGGGGTTTTCAGAGGCGGTAAGATATATCCTTGACCGCACATTCGGCGAGGCCGAGGGCGAAGGCGTCCGGGTTATGGGCATGTCCGATGCAATGGGGCTTGAGCCGGATTTCCTTTATCTGGGCGGGCTTAAGGACGGAGACATGCCCTCGATGCCGAAGATGGACCATCTCCTGCCCGACAATGTAAGGACAAGGCTCGGGTTAAGGAACTTAAAAAGACATCTTCTGACCGAGGAGTTCGTGTTCAGCCGCCTCAGGGCCTCAGGCGGAGGGGTTTATCTTACATATCCCACAATGGACGGGGAAAAGTTTTTCCTGCCCTCACTTTTTCTGAGCGGTGCAGAGGAGAAAAAAGAAAGGGTCTCAGGGGTTTTGTCTCCCGAAGAGGAGCTTCAGGCTGCGGGAACGAAAAAAGGCGTCCCTCTTTCTGTCCACATAAAGGAGATAAAAGGTCTCATGGCCGCAGGCAGGAGGTATTCGGAGAACTCCCCTATATATGTCACGGACATAGACGGCTACAGGAGATGTCCGAGAAGGTTTTTCATAGAAAAGCTGCT
Source organism: Thermodesulfovibrionales bacterium (assembly GCA_030682405.1). Taxonomy (GTDB): domain Bacteria; phylum Nitrospirota; class Thermodesulfovibrionia; order Thermodesulfovibrionales; family JdFR-86; genus JAUXOF01. The sequence goes on along the minus strand of JAUXOF010000011.1, from coordinate 4,321 downwards.
CAGGCTTGAGCCGCCGGAGGTAAAGGAGTACGAGCTTGAGGCCCTGACCATAGGCACGATAATCCATGAGGTCATGGAAAAGCTCATCCCTGCCTCGGATGCCGGTTTTGATTCCTTCAGGCAGGCCGCCTCACGCGTGCTTGATGAGACACTCAAAGAGGAGGAAATAGAGGACTACTGGAAGTCCCTCATTAAGGAATCTTTCCTTGAGTCCCTGCCTGAAATCCACAGCATGGAAGAGTCCATGAGGGATGAGGGGTTTTCGTTTAAGAGCGCGGAGGCGGCTGTAGAAGGAGAGCCGATAAAAGGCATAAGGCTCAGGGGAAAGATAGACAGAATAGACGAGAGGGGTGCGACCCCTGCGGAAGGGTTACAAACCCTTGCACTTATAGACTATAAGACAGGGGGGGCGGGCTTCTCAGGCAGCCGTATACTTGGGAAGGGCGAGTCCCTTCAGCTTTTCCTCTATGCGGCCCTGCTTAGGACAATGAACCTGAAGGCGGAAAGGGTCGGGATATATTCCCTTAAGGATGTCTCTCTCAAGTGGATTCCGAGCAGGAACGACAGAAAGCATGGCCGCACGCTCGATGACTATATAACCGCTGCCCTCGGTTTTCTGGAGGAGACCGTAGGGAAGATGAGACAGGGCGATTTTGAGGCCCTGCCCATAGACGGCGGGGTCATATGCAGGCAGTGCCATGAAAGGCCGTACTGCCCATATATTCAGGGCGGAGGGTGATTGGAAAAATATCTCGATGTGACAAAGAGCGTGATTATATCCTCGCCGGCAGGCTCTGGAAAGACCGAGAAGCTTGCAAGGCGCTATATCTCCCTTCTTAATGCAGGCTCTGGAGTGGAGAAGATTCTGGCCATCACTTTTACGGAGAAGGCCGCCGCCGAGATGAAGCAGAGGATACTGGATATCCTTGCAAGGGAATACCCCGAACTTTTTACCGCGATAAAGGCGAAAGTCCCCCTCATGCGCATCTCAACTATACACTCCTTCTGCCTTAAGCTCCTAAAGAGGTTTTCCATTGAACTGGGCATTGACCCCTCTTTAAGCGTGATGGATGAGCTTGCCTCGCAGACCCTCTGGTCCGAGGCCGTGTTTGAGGCCGTGGAGGCTGAAAAATCGAGCCCCGCCCTGTTTTTTGAGATGATGAAGGAGCGGGGAATAAGGGGTGGAGATGCGGTCAAAGGCATCCTCAATGCCCTCCACGCAAAAAGGCCGCAGCCGGAACTCATCCTAAGACAAGGTCATGAAATCAGCGGCCAAGAGGAAAAGAGGATACTTGCCCTCTACAGGGACTGCCTCCTGAGATATGCCGGGAAGAAAAGGCAAAGGCATCTTCTGGACTTCAACGACCTTGAGATTCTGGCCTACGATGCGCTTTCGCGCGGCCCTGAGTGGCACAATGTCCTTTATGCCTTTGACGAGCACACGGACCACCTCCTTGTAGACGAGTTTCAGGACACAAGCTCGCTTCAGTGGAACATTATAGACAAGCTTACCGAGGAGTGGCGCTCCGGCATGGGCTCAAAGAGGGATGCGGGAAAGACCCCGACGATATTTCTCGTGGGAGACGAAAAACAGTCTATATATCAGTTCAGGGGCGCAAACGTCAGCGTGTTTGCCGAGGCAAAGGAGAGGTTTTCCGAATGGCTCGGGGAGGATTACAGGTTTGAGGAGGTAAAGGAAAACTACAGGAGCCTGCCTGCAATCGTGGGCTTTGCAAACAGCCTCTTCGGCAGGCTCATGCCGCCTGACCTCATTGAAAGCTGGCGGACCCGGTACAGCCCGTTTGAGGCTGTAAGAAAGGGCTCAGGAAGGGTGGAACTCATCCTCATTGAAGGCTCATCCGGCACAAAGCAAAACCGCACGAAAGAGGCCGATGTCCTTGCAAAGACCATAGGCAGCCTGCACAGCCGCTACGAGGTCTTTGAGGGGGAGTCAAAGAGGCCGTCTAAATTCTCCGACATGGCAATCCTCCTTAGAAAGAGAACCCATCTCGGAATCTTTGAAAACGCCTTAAGAAAAGAGGGCATTCCGTTTATAGTGCAGAAGGGCGTGGGTTTTTACGATGAGCCGGAGACCGCCCTGCTGAGGGAATTCATTCTTTTCATCACAGACCCCGGGGACGACTACAGCCTCTTTAATCTCCTGAGGTCTCCGGTCTTTGCAATGGACTATAAGGCGCTGTTTAAGCTCATGCGGGCCGAAGGCCCGCTTCTTGGGAAGCTCAGGACAGAAAAGGGCGCTGAGAAGGTCGTGGGGCACATAGATTCGTGGCTTCTGAGGCGCAACGGCGCTCCGCTTCCAGTGCTTATAGAGCAGATGCTTGTTGAGACCGGCGGCTGGAGGCACTTCTGGGAGAGGCAGAGGCATGCCAACATGAAGAAGTTCATATCCGTGATAGAGTCGTTCTCAAGCAATGGCAGGCTGCCGCTTGAGATACGGGAGAAACTCATAAGGCAGAGGCACGTCTCCGAGGTCTCAAAGGCCAACATAAACGCCGAGGAGATGGACGCTGTAAGGATAATGACCGTGCATGCGGCAAAGGGGCTTCAGTTCCCCATGGTCTTCATCCCCTCTTTGGATGAGGCAAATTCGCCGAAAAGCTCAATGATTGCCATAGACGATGAGCATGGGAGGATTGCGTTCAGCTATGAGCCGAAGTCTTCAAAGAGGAAAGGCAACCCGCTTTTTGAGAGGCTCAAGCAGAAGGAGCTTGAGGAGGAAAAAAGGCTTCTCTACGTTGCCGTCACAAGGGCCATGGACTACCTCTGCATGCTCGGCGCTTTAAACAGGGACGACAACAAAGGCCCGCAGGGCAGGCTTGCCTATCTGGAGGAGGCATTCGGAATCTGTAGAAACCCGAAAGGCCCGCTCCCTTTTGAGGTGTTAAGCGAGGCGGATGTGGAGGACAGATACGGGAAGTCTGCCGGCATATCCTTGGGCGATGCAGGCATGTTCATAGAGGAGCCGTCCTACACCGCACCCCTTCAGTATGTGCCTGAGAGGAAGTGGCGGAGCGTTACCGAGGACCTCGACATAAGGACAAGGCACGGCGACGACTGGGTGGTGATAGGCATAGCGATGCACAGGCTTTTTGAGGAGCTTTCCAAGGGTATTCTCCAGCCGTTAAGGATAATGGAGCGGGCGGAGTTCCTTCTGAAGGAAGAGGCATTGGGGACAAAAGACAGAAGGAGGATACTTGAGAGGATTGCAGGGGATTTCGAGAAGCTCAAAAAGAGCGAGGTGTTAGATGAGGTCATACTCTGGAGGAAGGATGCGTTTTCAGAGCTGGCATTTAACATTGAAAAAGGCAAGACCGTTTTTAAGGGCAGGATAGACAGGCTGATAATCTCAGGGGGGCAGGCCTCTGTCTATGACTATAAGACGTTTCCTGTTAAGGACGGGGAGCTGCCCGAACTCATTGAGAAGTACAGGTTCCAGATGGAGATTTATAAGGAGGCCGCATGGAGGATTTTCGGCCTCAAGGCAAGGGCGTATCTGGTCTTTACGCATCTGCCCGCAATTGTGGAGGTTTACTGAACAGCCGGCACTCCATTTTATAAAGGGTCTGCGCCCCGCCCTGAAAACCTCCCCTCAATCCCCTCCTTGGCAAGGAGGGGACGGGGTGGTCAAATAACCGAATCACTGTCCTCAGCGCACACACCGGACTAAGGATGTTTTTTGAAATACCTGAGAGTTATCAGAGCAGTAATTAAAAACATTGTCCCAATTATTACAACAGCCCACATACTTAATCCTCCTTGTCCGGCGGAATAGTGTTTACTCCGACTACAAAAAGAGCAACAGCCATTAATCCGCCTAATATAACAGGCAACCATTCTATCGAGATTTTAGCAAAAAGACTCCCGTGGATTCCCGCCTGCGCGGGAATGACGACTTTTTTCCTTAAACTTACTTGCCTTTAACATGGTTATGCCTCCTTTAGCAAAATAAAAAAGGCGTTCCCTGACCTGAATATAACCCCAATAGCTTCCCTGCCTGCGCCCCGGTTTCCCCTGTCCCCCTCTACTGTCCTCGTTTGGCTGAACCGGTTCGGGTTGACCAGTTCCGTAAGGCCATAATACATTAACCGCAGGAGGACACAGAGGAAAGACCTCCCCTAACCCCTCCTTAGCAAGGAGGGGATTTATAATCCTCCCCTTAATACGGGGAGGCTGGGAGGGGTAAGAGAGAGGAAAAAGGAGGAAGGCGGGATGGAAATGCTTTACAAATGCTTTACATTTAAAGCATTTCTGGACATGGTTTCCTTAAAAATCAACCACTTGGCCATACCCCCCCTCCCCC
>JAUXOF010000007.1 GCA_030682405.1 Thermodesulfovibrionales bacterium | reverse complement strand
CTATGGAAGATAGAGGCGGCATGGTTAATTATAAACGATGGGAAGTGTTTGGGTGTGAATTTTGGGCTGAAAGAGTGAGTTATTTTTATCATCATCCCCGTAAAAGACTTAACAGGTTAAAGGGATTTACCGGATGCTTGTGGAAATTAACAGTTAAGACATTTACAGGGCAGTTCAGCGGAAACTATGATTTAGTTCTTTTGCTTCTTGTCATGAATTTTGAGAGAGTGGCGAGATGTTTTTGAATTTTTTATATAACGGTTGAGCTCAGCCGCGCGTTAGCGTGTCCGTCGAAACAAATTAGCTGCCTCCAGCGGTAGTTGCGCTTGTACGTCATTCGCCGTGCATAGACGATTTCTCGCAATCTCGCAGTACTCTTGGCTAATATCAATACCTATAAACTTTCTGCCAAGTTGACGCGCAACCTTACACGTCGTGCCACTCCCGCACATTGGATCGAGAATTAGATCGCCTTCATTTGACCAAGAATAAATGTGATCTCTAGCCAATTCACAAGGAAACGGCGCAGGGTGGCCTTTAGCTTCTTGGTCTTCTAAATTCTTTCCAACCACATATTCCCAGATATTTCCCTTGATTTTCTGGTCTTTGACCGGCTTAGCCATTTTGGCTCTTCTTTGTTCATGCTTTGAATAATTCTTGTATGTCGTGCCATTCAGTTTGAGTCCGGCATGTAAACAGTCAATCATTAAAGGGTTATGTGTTGCTACCTGCCCCTTACTTAGAACGAACATATACTCAAACTCATTGTTGTATCTGCGCCTGTAGATTTGTGGTATGGGATTCCTCTTTCTAAAAATCATGGTGTCATGAAGATTAAAACCAATTTCCTTGAAGAATAAAGATTGCTTGAAGCTCGTTCCTGTTTCGCTACCCTCGATGGTGGCATCTCCGACAATCCAAACAACCACCCCGCCATCCTTAACTACGCGGTATAGCTCCCTCGCAATGGCCTCAAACGGGAATACATACCCCTTGTAGTTTCGCAGATTGTCATAAGGCGGGGATGTGAGAACCATATCTATGGACCCACTCTCGAAGTTTTTCATAACTTCGAGGCAATCCCCTTGTAATACTTTGTTTATGAATTCAGCAACAGCCATATATTAACTACCTAATTTCCAGAATTCCATTGTCAGTGACCGACCTAATAACCTTGATCCTGCTTTCAATTTTATAAACTCTTACAAGCTCCAGCAGGGCCTCTTCATGACTCATGCGCATGATATTCTCTCTTTCATTCGCGAGAAATGTGAGAGCTTCTTCTTTCGCAGCCGCAATAGACTCTACTGCCGCTTGCTTTTCGGCTTTCCACAGATCTTCCACCTTATTGGAAAATCCAAGCATTGTCTTGTTTACGGCGAGCCAATAAGCAGACGCGTCTTTCAATGGGTTTAAAGCTGCAATTGTTTTGAATATCTCGTGAATCAGTTCTTCGGCCTTAGGCTTTCCCTCAAGCTGAGAAAAGCAAACAAGCATTGCAAGATGTGAATATGTAAAAACACACACATTTCGGGTGATAGCCTGTTCATAGATTTGACTGGATTTGTTTGGCAATTGGTAAATTGGGCAGACCACCATGGCATATGGTTTACCGCGTTTCCAGCCGTCCATCGCCTGAACTTTGAAATCCTTTTGATTCTTTGCTGTTCTGCTAAGGCGAAAAGACTTTGCATCCGCTACAAAACTGTACGACTTAGCAAACGCTTCCACATCCGCAGCATCTGCTCTTTCTTTCAGAACGAGACTTTTTAGACCAATAGCCTTGAACGCTTCAGCCAGCAAAGAGTCCGTATATTTTGAATATAACTTTTCCTCGCTGGAATCATACCCATAGGACTCTGGGATGTCTCCGCAAAGGCGCAAATGATCAATAAGCGCTGGTGCGCCATGTTTTTTTATTTCATCACGAAGCTCTTTTTCCAGCCGATCAGAATCATCGCCGAAGTCTCCGCTCAGCTTGCGAATTTCTTCAACCCAGTAGGTTCGCCTATTGATCGCAGCTTCAGTTATAACTTTTTTCATGAACATCTCTCTTTAGGTAAATCTGGGCAGCTAACGATGATCATACGAACTTCCGGTTTATTGTGTACATGAGAAAATATAACACAAAAAGAACAGGTAAAGAAAAAAATTTCAATAAATCGCCAGTTCAATGAGGAAGTGCAACACTTGGGGCTGCACCGGAGGCAAGCCGGGTGATAATGCGCTCATGCCGGATATCGTTTATGCGGCCTCTTTCAACGATGCCTATAAGAAGCCTTACGGAGTTTGAACCAACGTCTATGGAAGATAGAGGCGGCATGGTTAATTATAAACGATGGGAAGTGTTTGGGTGTGAATTTTGGGCTGAAAGAGTGTTAAAATAAGAAAATTTTATCAGGCAGGAGAATTATTGAAGCAGATTATTCTTATAGTCGAGGACAAGGAGTCCATGTCACAGATGCTGAGGGAGGCCCTTGAGGCCGAAGGCTATGGGACGCTTCTGGCAAAAGACGGCGCCGAAGGCATAAGGACGATAAAGGAAGAGAGGCTTGACCTTGTCCTTACCGACCTTAAACTGCCAAAGAAAGACGGCATGGAAATACTCGGCGCAGTCAGGGAAGAAAACCCACTTACTCCGGTCATCATAATGACTGCATACGGTTCCATAGAGACCGCGGTGAAAGCAATAAAAGAGGGCGCATTCGACTTCATCACAAAACCCTTTGACATAGACCACCTCCTCGTGCTCATAAAAAGGGCAATCGAGAACCAGCGGCTAATCACGGAAAACATACTCATTAAGGAGGAGTTCTCCTCCCGGCTCGGACTGCCGAGGATAATAGGGAAAAGCCCGAAGATACAGGAAGTCGCAAGGAACATACAGAAGGTTGCCCAGACAAAGGCAACGGTTCTCATCACAGGCGAAAGCGGCACGGGCAAGGAACTTTTTGCAAGGGCCATACACTACATCAGCCCCAGAAAGGATTACCCCTTTGTGCCGATAAACTGCGCCGCAATACCGGCGGGGCTACTTGAGTCCGAGTTGTTCGGTCACGAGAAAGGCTCATTCACGGGAGCGGACTCAAGGAGGCTCGGGAAGTTCGAGCTTGCACAGAAAGGCACGATATTCTTCGACGAAATCGGAGAGATAGACACGGGGCTTCAGGCGAAACTCCTCCGCGCAATACAGGAGGGCGAGATAGAGCGACTGGGCGGCACAAAGCCTCTGAAGACGGACGTCAGGGTCGTTGCCGCAAGCAACAAGGACCTTGAGGCTGCGGTCATCCAGAAGACATTCAGGGAAGACCTCTACTACAGGCTGAATGTTTTCCCGATTAGAATTCCCGCCCTGAGGGAAAGAAAAGAGGACATCCCCCTTCTGGTGGAGTACTTCATCAAAAAATACTCCGTAGACCTCAAGACGGATGAGAAGGAAGTCTCGGCGGATGCGATGAGGCTGATGACCGAATACGGCTGGAAAGGGAACGTAAGAGAGCTTGAAAACACCATAGAGCGTGCTATAATACTATGTGAAGGGAAAACAGTCACGCCGGAGCATATTTCGCTGAACCTCAGTCTACAACCAAAAAAAGGTCATACGAGCGGCAGTCTCGAGGATACTGCAAAAGAGGCCCAGAGGGCTGCGGAGGAGAAACGAATAAAGGAAACGCTTGAGACTACGGGGGGGAACAAAAGCAGGGCCGCCGAGATGCTCAAGGTCAGCTATAAAACGCTCCTTACTAAAATAAAGGACTACGGAATAGACTGATATGCGCAATTACCTCTTTTTAATTTTGGTTTTATTGTTCATCCCTATAATGTCCGTCCTTCCGCCTTCCGGCCTCCATGCCGAAAGCAAACGCACCGAAACCGTAATAAAGGGGAGCGACGGTGCGGAGATGGTCATCATCCCGGGAGGCGAATTCCTTATGGGAAGCGAGGATGAGGACCTGATTGCAAACGCCATGCCGCACAAGGTATATGTGAGCAGCTTTTATATGGACAAATACGAGGCGACAAACCGGCTTTTTGCCGAATTCTTAAACTCGGTGCAGCCCCCGGAAGGCAAAAACGAACTGAGATGGAACTGGGTCGTGCTGAGGAGCGACCTCGGTAACGAGGAAAGAAGCATGTGGTGGCCCACTGAGATTCTTTACGACAAGGAAAAGCAAAAATACTATGCATTTGCCGGGTACGAAGACTTTCCGGTGTTAAGCGTAAGCTGGCATGCGGCCGACGAGTACTGCAAATGGGCGGCAAAGCGGCTGCCCACAGAGGCCGAATGGGAGCGGGCGGCAAGGGGCGGGCTTCAGGGCAAGGCATACCCTTGGGGCAATGAGATACCGACGGGAGGCATCATTTTTGAAAAGAGATGGCTAAGCAACGCAATACCGCCCCCGACAGAATCCGTGGGAAACTACCATCCCAACGGATACGGCCTTTACGACATGGCCGGCAATGTGTGGGAATGGTGCGCCGACTGGTACGACACGGATTACTACAAAAAATCACCCAAAAAGAACCCCAGAGGGCCTGATACGGGACAGACGAAGGCGCTGAGGGGAGGCTCGTGGTTTAACTCGGCAATCGTTATGAGGGTTGCGTTCAGGAACAACAACCCTCCCACCAATTTGGACGATGCCGTGGGCTTCAGATGCGCTATGGACTTAAAAAATACGGGCTTTGGTTTCTGAAATGAAAACAGCGGCGATAAGACATTCCCTTGCAGCCTGCATGTCGGCGGTTTTAGCGGCAGTCATCATGCTGTCATGTGCAGGGGCGCCGCCGGCGCCGCCTGAGGCAAAGCCTGCCCCTGTCCTTGAGCCGGCTTTGCCCAAGGAAAAACTTCCCCAACTTCCCATTGAGGAGCAAAACCAGAGGTCAATGGAAATCTTCGAAGAGATACTGGAGATGACAGCCGGAGGAGACAGGGAGGCCGCACTGCCCATGATGATGGCCGGGTACCAGAGGATTATAAACGAGTTCCCTGACACGCCGCTTGCTCAGGACAGCTACTGGAGGCTTATCAAAATGAACCTCGACGACCATCAGCCGCCCGGAATCGAAGATGCCGAAAGGCTTCGCAGGGAGTTCATGAAAAAATATCCGGGTTCCAACTTGACACTCGCAATTGACGACACCCTTGTGCGCGCATACTATCAACACCACCTCTGGCAGAAGCTCCTTGAGTTTACGACCCCGGCGGCAAGGGAGTACATCAAGACCGGCAACCTCAGGGGACCTTTTTTCCTATTCCTGTACACGGAGGCAAAGTTAAACCTCGGCGACCTCACCGAGGCCGAGAAGGGCTATAGGATAATCATAGAACTCTTCCCGGGCACTTCCGAGGCCGCCATATCGCAAAAACGATTAGAAGGCATCAAAGAAAAAACTAAATAGAGGAAACTATGTCAGGACATTCCAAATGGGCTCAGATAAAGCATAAAAAAGCGCATACCGACGCAAAAAGGGGCAAGGTCTTTACAAAAATCGTAAAGGAGATAGTCATCTCGGCAAGGCTCGGAGGCGGAGACCCGGACGGAAATCCGAGGCTCCGGACGGCCATAGACAAGGCAAAAGAAACCAACATGCCCTACGACAACATCAAGAGGGCCGTCATGAAGGGAACAGGAGAGCTTCCCGGCGCCTCCTACGAAGAGACTGTTTACGAAGGATACGGTCCGGGCGGGGTTGCCGTCCTCATAGAGGCGCTGACCGACAACAAAAACAGGACAGTGGCGGAGTTAAGGCATGTCATATCCAAGATGGGCGGGAATATGGGAGAGGCGGGCTGCGTCTCGTGGATGTTCAACAAACAGGGATACATCCTCGTTGACAAAAAAGCGGTTAACGAAGACGCACTGATGTCCATAGCGCTTGATGCAGGCGCAGAAGACATAAAAAACGACCCGAAGGAGGACAACTACGAGGTAATCACCTCGCCTGAGGATTTAAGCAGGGTCAGGCTTGCACTTGAGGAGGCAAAAATTCCGGTTGCCTTTTCCGAGGCGACGATGCTGCCGAAGAACTATGTCCAGCTTGATGAAAAAACCGCGCTGCAGATGACAAGGCTCATGGATGCGCTCGAAGAACACGACGACGTCCAGAACGTCTATGCAAATTTCGATATCCCGGAAGAGATTATGCAAAGGGAAGAGGCTTCCACATGACTTGTGCTGCTCATCTTTTATGGAAAGAGGGCAGCAAAACTGCTGCTTTACTTGAAATAATGCGTTTCAAGCGATTACTATAATATATAAATGGGCTCATTTCAGGCTATCCTTAAGAAAAACTTTCTGACCGGCCTTATTGTATTGATACCGGTCATAATCACCGTCTTTGTAATCGTATGGTTTTTCGAAGTCATAGACGGCATTCTTGGCCCTGTCTACGACAGGTTTTTAGGCTATCACATGGCCGGCATCGGCTTCATCTCCGCAGTTCTGATTATATACATCGTCGGCATGGTCTCCACCAATGTCTTCGGCAAGCGGGTCATCGGGATGTTGGAGAGGCTTTTCCTGAAGCTCCCGGTCTTCAAGAGCATCTATACCTCCGTAAAGCAGGTAATGGACGCCTTTTCCCCGTCGAATGCCAAGAATTCCTTCAAGTGGTTCGTCATTGTGGAGCACCCCAGGCAGGGGACATACGCATTCGGTTTCCTGACAAAGGAATGCTCCGTAGGCAAGGAGTCCGAAGAAAAATCCCTGAAGGCGGTATATATCCCTACAAACAACCTCTATCTCGGCGACATAGTGCTTTTAAAGGACGACGACATCTTCTACACCAACATACCCGTTGAGGAGGGCATAAAGATAATACTTTCGGCCGGCATCGCGGCGCCTGAGAGGATAAAGGGAGGCCGGCCGTGAAACTCGCATGCGTCATCCTTGCGGCAGGCTCGGGCACAAGGATGAATTCCAACCTTCCCAAGGTCCTGCACGGTCTTTATAACATGCCCATGCTCCAATATGCGATGGATGCCGCAGCAGGGCTTAAACCCCAAAAGACTGTCATAGTCGCGGGAAAGAATCACCAACTGCTGAAAGACTCGGTACGCCCCGCCTCGGGCCTGACATTTGCCGTTCAGGGCATGCCGAGGGGCACTGCCGACGCCCTGTTGTGCGCGGCAGGAAAACTGCAGGGGTTTGGCGGCACCACGCTCGTGCTTAACGGCGACATGCCACTGATAACATCCGGCACACTGAGGAGATTCCTCGGCCTGCACAAACGCCACAAAAACACCCTTTCAGCCGCATCGTTTATTACGGACGACGCCGGCTCATACGGCAGGGTATTCCGGGACAAAAAAGGAAAAGCCGTAAGGATAATCGAAGCGCTGGACGCCAAAGAAGGAGAGAGGGCAATAAAGGAGGCAAACAGCGGGATTTATGCAATAGAGCCTGCTGCCCTGCCGCTGCTTGCAAAGATTGGAAAAAATAGGATAAAGGGCGAATATTACATCACAGACCTCTACGAGATAACCGGGAAACAGGGCTTGAGGACAGGCATCTACCCCATGGGAGGGGAAGACGAGTTCATGGGCATCAACACGATGCACGACCTCCTTAAGGCTCAGGAAGCGCTAAGGAAAAGGCAGGTAATGTTTTTTGTCAAAAAGGGCGTAAAATTCATAGATGCGGATTCCGTCTTCATACACCCTTACGCGACCATAGGCAGGGAGACGCTGGTATATCCGAATGTGTACCTTGACGGCAAGACTAAAATCGGCATGAGGTGCGTGATATACCCGAATGTCAGGATAATAGACAGCACAGTGGAAAACAACGCACAAATCAAGGATTCAACATTGATAGAGGAATCGGTAATCGGGCATAGGGCGCAGATAGGCCCGTTTGCGCATATACGCCCGGGAAGCAGCATAGGGCCGTCGGCAAAGATAGGGAATTTCGTGGAGGTCAAGAAATCGGCCATAGGAAAAGGAACAAAGGCAATGCACCTGAGTTATATAGGAGATGCGGCAGTAGGCCGCGACGTCAACATAGGCGCGGGCACGATAACCTGCAACTACAACGGCTTTAAAAAACACAGAACCGTGATAGAAGACAACGTGTTTGTGGGAAGCGGCACACAGCTTGTGGCGCCGGTGAGGGTCAAAAAGGGCTCCTACATCGGGGCAGGCTCTACAATAACCAAAAACGTGCCTCCCGGCTCGCTTGCCCTAAGCAGGGTCAAACAGAAAAACATAGAGGGATGGGTCGGCAAAAAAACCCGCATACCCGGGTTGACCGCCTCAGACTGCAAAAAAACTAAAAAGAAAAGATAATGCATCCATGTGCGGAATAATAGGATATACAGGGAAAAAAGACGCCATCCCGGTGATACTGGAAGGCCTGAGGAGGCTTGAGTACAGGGGTTACGACTCAGCCGGATTGGCGTTTCAGAGCGGCAGCGGCATAGAGATAAAAAGATGTAAAGGCAAGATACAAAACCTCGCCGCCCTTTTTGCCGCCGGCAGCCCGCCAAGCAGGTCGGCCATCGGGCATACACGGTGGGCAACCCACGGCAGGCCCTCGGAGGAAAACGCCCACCCGCACAGGTCAGGCGGCATAGCGCTCGTGCACAACGGAATAATAGAAAACTACCTGACCCTGAAGAAAGCGCTTCAGGCGGAAGGGTTTAATTTCACGTCCGAGACCGACACCGAGGTCGTATGCCACCTGATAAACAAGTACTCCATCGGAGGTCTCCCCCTTGAGGATGCCGTAAGGAAAGCCCTCAAGGACGTAAGGGGCGCATATGCCATCGCCGTGATAAGCGAAAGGGAGCCGGGAAAGGTCGTAGGCGTAAGAAAAGACAGCCCCCTTGTGGCAGGCATCGGAGACGGTGAGTTCTTCATCGCCTCGGACATCCCGGCTTTTTTAAGCCATTCTCAGGATGTGGCGTTCCTCGATGACGGCGAGATGGCGGTGATGACGGAGGAAGGGATAAGGTTCTCGGACCTCAACGGCATCACTGTTGAAAAAGAGACCGTAAAAATCTCATGGAACTCCTCGATGGCGGAGAAGGGCGGGTACAGGCATTTCATGCTTAAAGAGATACACGAACAGCCGCGGTCAATCGCAGACACTATAACCGGAAGGTTCAATGCCGAAACCGGAGAGGTAAACCTTGAGGAATTCGCACTTACAAAGGAGTTTCTGAGTTCGCTTCAGGGGGTGTCCATAGCGGCATGCGGCACCTCGTGGCATGCCGCGCTTATCGGGAAATACATGATAGAGGCCCTTGCAAGGGTGCCGGTGGAGGCGGACATTGCATCGGAATTCAGGTACAGAAACCCGCTGATAGATTCAAGCAGGCTCTTTATCGCAATCACCCAGTCCGGAGAGACCGCAGATACGCTCGCAGCGCAGAGAGAGGCCAAAAAACTGGGTGCGAGGGTCTTGAGCATCTGTAATGTTATCGGAAGCACCTCCTCAAGAGAGGCTGACTCCGTATTTTACACCCGGAGCGGACCTGAAATCGGAGTCGCCTCCACAAAGGCGTTCACCGCGCAAATAGTCGGGCTTTACCTGTTTGCCGTCGCACTGGCCGCGGCAAAGGGTAAGATATCGGGCGGGACCTCAAAGGAACTGCTGCTTGACATTCTGGCCGTCCCGGACAAGGTCGAAGGCGTGCTTTCGATGAGCGAAGACATAGAGAAGATAGCAAGGGAATTCTTCAAAAAGACCGACTTCCTCTATCTGGGCAGGGGCATCAACTACCCCGTTGCCCTCGAAGGGGCGCTCAAACTGAAGGAAATCTCCTATATCCATGCCGAGGCTTACCCGGCCGGCGAGCTAAAGCACGGCCCCATAGCCTTGATAGACGAGGGGCTCCCCGTGCTCTTCGTTGCGCCCAATGACGGG
>JAUXOF010000035.1 GCA_030682405.1 Thermodesulfovibrionales bacterium | reverse complement strand
TTCTGTTTCTCATCGGTAGTTGTAAGTTTTTAAGTTTACTCCGGCGTTATCAAGAAGTTTTACGACCGGCTTGAAATCCTCCATGCCTGCCTCTTTAAACCTTGCCGCCTCAAGTTCCCTCAACACATCCTTTCCCCTGGGGTCGGTGTGCATGTTGAGGAGCGCCTCCTTTATCTTTTGCCGTGTGTCCGGGTCTATATCCTTTTTCAGGCAGAGGGTCGTATCCGGAAGGGACATGGATTTTGCGAGGATGCGCAGTTCATCTTTTATCGTCGGGTCTTTGTCCAGAAGTTTTTTGAATATCCTGCTTTTTACCGTGCCCACGTCGGCCCTCCCGTCAAGCACGGCATACACCACGGAATCCTGACTGCCTGCGAAGTAGTATTCCCTGAAATATCCGGATATGTTTTTTATGCCGCGTTCCCTCAGGTATGCGACGGTGAATATATAGCCTGTTGCGGTTGCCTTGTCGACGAAGACCGCCCTTTTGCCGCGGAGGTCGTTGACCGTCTTTATGCCGCTATCGTTCCTGACGATGATATATCCCTCGGCGGTTGTGCTCCCGTCAAGCCCTACAGGCCTTGCCAGAGGTACGACCCCGAGTTTTTCGTGGGCGAGCGCTGCCGTGAAAATGCCGAAAAAGGCCCCGTCAAGCTCCCTTGAAGTAAACCTGTCAATGATGTCCCCGTATTTGCTCAGTATTATGAACTTCACCTTCATGTTGAGTTTTTCGGAAAGGTATTTCTCAAGCGGCCTGTGTTTTTCAACCTGCTTGAATATGTTTTCCTCGGGGATGAGTCCTATGAGGAGTTTGTCGTTTGCCGCGAGGTATTTCGGCGCGGACAGGGATATGAGGACAAGCGCAAGGATTAAAGCAACGGTATTTTTCATTATCGCCATATTCATATCAATAGAGTATTTTTGTCGCCTCGGTCACAAGGTCTATCGGAATCCGTATCCCCATTTCCCGGGCCTCTTTCATATTGAAAATCAGCTCGATGTCTTTTGAGTGGGATGACGGGATATTCGCCGCTGATTTGCCGTTGAGAATCTCTATCAGTTTCCCGGCAGCTCCGTGCCCCTGCTCATTGGGGTTGGCCGTAAGCGTGATGAGGGCGGCTATTTCCCCGCGCGGAAGCAGTGAGCCGGTCGGTATTTTTTCATTTCTTGCCGTGTTTAAAATCGTGGACAGCGCGTTGTTGACAAGAACGGATGAGGTAAGGAAAAACGCATCGGATTTGTTCTTACTGCCTGCAAGCAGCGATGATATGTCCGCGGACCTCCTTACGTCGAATTTCTGCACCTCAAAACCATATTTCGAGGAAAGCGCCTGAAGTTCGTCCAGCTGCCGCACTGAGTCTTCCTCCATGCTCGAGTAGAATACCCCAAGGGTGTTTACCACCGTGGCGGCCTCCCTCAGGTACCGGAGAACGCTTGAGACCGGAATCTTTGCATACATGCCAGTGATATTTTTTGCCCTGCCGTCTGTTAGAGGCTCAAACGCGCCTGCGTAAACTATGGGAATATTCGGCCTTTCCCTGAGCGCTGCAAGGGAGGCGGAAAAGCCGTATGTAACGATGATATCGACATCCGCGGCAATGAGCTTCCTTGCGGCATTGCTCCATGAAACAGTGTCGGGGTAGGGTTTCTGGATAAGGAATTTCAGCCTTTCTCCGTAACCTTCCGCCTTAAGTCTGGAAACTAAAGCGCTGTGTATGTCCTGATAGTAAGGCATGTCGGCAGAGAAAATCACGCCTATGGTCTCGGCTCCGGACGTGCCGGCGCTTACAAGGGATATCGCAAGGACAATGCCGACTGCCATATGTTTCAGTATTGGTTTCATCGCGTTTTCTAATTATAGCAGTTTTTATCCGTTGATTTTATGCTTTTTCAGCGTATTTATAAGGGCCTCGGCTTTTTTGATGGCCTCTGAGTACTCCCTTTCAGGGTCTGAGTCCGCCACTATTCCGGCCCCCGCCTGAACATAGGCGGTGCGGTCCTTGATGATGAATGTCCTTATTATGATATTGAAGTCCGCGCTGCCGGAAAACCCTATATACCCTGCAGAGCCTGTATAAGGCCCCCTCCTTACAGGCTCAAGTTCGTCTATTATCTCCATGCACCTTACCTTCGGCACGCCGGTAATCGTGCCGCCGGGGAAGACGGCCCTGATGCAATCAAACGGGCCATTGCCCGGGGCGAGCCTGCCCCTGATGTTGGACACTATATGGATGACGTGGGAGTAGTCCTCGGTAATCATAAGCTCATCCACGACGACGCTGCCGTAATCCGAGACCCTTCCGATGTCGTTTCGTTCAAGGTCTATGAGCATTATGTGTTCAGCCCTCTCTTTTTCGTTTAGGAGGAGCTCCGAGCGCATGGCTTCGTCCTCTGTCTCATCCCTGCCTCTGGGCCGGGTCCCCGCTATCGGCCGGGTCTCCACGGTTTTATCCCTTACCATGAGCAGCCTTTCGGGCGAGGAACTTACTATGCTGTAGTCTCCGAAGTCCATGAAACAGGCAAAGGGCGAGGGGTTTATGGCGCTGAGGGTGCTGTAAAGGCTCCACGGCTTGGTGTCTCCGATATAGGCCGAAACCCTGAGGGAGAGATTTGCCTGAAATATGTCTCCTGCGGCGATGTACTCCTTTGCCCTCTTTACCATATCCTTGTATCTTTCCCCGGACATCTCATGAATGACTTCTATGCCGCCCCGTGACTCCGTGTTCCACGTGGGCAGGGCATTGCCGGGGACTGCCGCCCTCCGGAGTATCTCGTTGAGGACGTCTTCGGCCTCGCGGTATTTTTCATTCCAGTCTATATTTGAGGGGTCTTCATAGCCGAGTCCCATGTCCCTGAGCCCCGGGCATACGACGGCCCATGATTTTTCCCTTATGTGGTCAAAGGCTATCAGCCTGTCAATGAGGAAAAAATGCGCATCCGGGATTTTAAGGGTGTCGGCGGATGCGGCAGGGATGTCCTCGAAATAGCGCACGAAGTCATAACATAGCAGGCCTGCCGCGCCTCCCTGAAATGGAGGAAGCTCGGGGGATGGCTTTTGTTTATAGGCGTCGAGCAGCCCTTTGAGTCTTCTGAGCGGATTTCTTGCCGACAGAGACCTTTTGCCGCCGGATTTAAGTTCAACAAAGCCGTCTTTGGCAGTAAAGATGATATAAGGGTCAAAGCCTATGAAGGAGTATGAGGCTATTTTGGCAGGCCCTTTTACGCTCTCAAAAAGAAAGCTTCCGGGGCCTGAGAATTCAGGATACAGCAGGCCGGGCCTGCTGTAAGGCATCTCGGCGTAAAGCACGGGCACAAGGCCTTCCCCCCTGACAGAGTCCAGAAACTTTTGTTTGCTTATAGGCATCTGCGGGGTGATACCGGTCATCCTGACCTCAGGCTGCGGTTAATATTTCCAGATTTATCAAATCCAGCGCTTTAAGGGGGTCCGGCTGGTTGAGGATGGACCTTCCCATTACAAGGTAATCAGCCCCCTCTCTGACTGCGTCCCTCGGTGTCATTGTCCTTTTCTGGTCATCCGGGGGGCTCCACGAAGGCCGTATCCCCGGGGTTGCTATGATGAAGCCCTTCCCTATGTGGTTTCTTATCATGGAGACCTCGTGGCCTGAGGCTATGACGCCGTCAAGTCCTGCTTTGTGTGCGAGGTCGGCAAGTCGCCTGACATGGGTTCTAAGGCTGTGCTGGATGCCCAATTCAGCCTTAATCGTTTCCTGCGAGAGACTTGTCAGCACGGTAACTCCAAGCATCTTTGGCATGGGGATATTTTTTTTGAGGCAGAGTTCCGCTACAGAGTCCCTGCATCTTTTCATGGTCTCAAAGCCTGAGGAGGCATGCACATTGAACATGTAAACACCCATTGCAGTTGCCGCAAGGGCTGCCCTTGAGACCGTATTGGGTATGTCGTGGAATTTTAGGTCAAGGAAGACTTTTTTGCCTTTTTTCTGAATTTTTTCCACAACAGAGGGGCCGGCAGAGCTGAAAAGTTCAAGTCCTACCTTAAAAATATCTATATAACCATCGAATTTATCTACAAG
Source organism: Thermodesulfovibrionales bacterium (assembly GCA_030682405.1). Taxonomy (GTDB): domain Bacteria; phylum Nitrospirota; class Thermodesulfovibrionia; order Thermodesulfovibrionales; family JdFR-86; genus JAUXOF01. The sequence continues at coordinate 36,513 of JAUXOF010000035.1, read as the reverse complement.
TTCAATAGCATAATCAGCGTCGCTGACATCAAGGGCCAGTATTATCTTATGTTTCTTGGGCATCATGTCTTTGAAAGGGTTATTCCAGCCTGCGCCTGATATTTGCCGGATTTATCCGCATATGAGGTCTCGCAGAGCGCTCCGGCCCCGAGGAATACAACTTGGGCAATGCCTTCTCCTGAGTATATCTTTGCGGGCAGGGGGGACGTATTTGAAACCGATATTGTGACATGTCCTTCCCATTCCGGCTCAAGGGGGGTGACATTTACAACTATGCCGCACCGTGCATAGGTGGATTTCCCGAAGCACAGGGCAAGCACATCCCTCGGAATCTTAAGATACTCTACCGACCGACCCAGAGCGAAGGAGTTCGGCGGGATTATGCAGATATCCCCTTTAAAATCGATAAAATTCTCCGGCCCCATGCCTTTCGGGTCAACGACCGAAGAAGCCGGCGCTGAGAATATCTTAAACTCATCTGAAATCCGCATGTCATAGCCGTAAGAGCTTACGCCGAATGAGATGACGCCTTTTATGAGGCGGGAATCCTCAAAGGGAGTTATCATGCCGGCCTGTGCCTTGTCTTTTATCCACCTGTCGGATTTCAGCATCCCTAAAGATAACATAACAATCCGTTTTAAGACAAGAAGTAGGAGATGGATTTTTTCATTGCTTTAAAAGGCCTTTTCTGGTATAAATAGAATAAGGCAGGACAGATTGCCTGCCCTGTTTGTGATGGGTGAAAATGTTGATCCAGCAAATTAGATCTTTAGGGAGCTTGCGTAAGCGGGACGGTGAGCATGTCCTCTCAAAAAGAGGAAAGCCTGAAGTCCCCTTCAGGGCACCCACCTGTCGGACAGGCGGATCTGATTATTCACTCGCACGGCAGGGCGGGCTTTTAATTTACCGGGTTTTGGAGGCAATTCCATTTCTGTTGAGCAAGAGCGCTGTAATGCCGTTAGAGCGGCGGGTGACTCTTTTTATGAAAGATATACGGGTCAATTACCATAAAAGAGAACAGGTTAATGACCCGATAAGCGGGTGCTTAAGGCCTGCACCCGCGATATCCCTCAACAGAAGATACCGCCCTCAACCTAACCTGTAACAAGCAAATCTGTCCCCTGCCTAATTTATTTCGTAAGGGAGGTATTCCAATGCCCGATGCGGTTTATGTACTGCTGTCAATAGGTATCGGCGTTGCATTAGGGGTAGTCCTCGGTCTGGCATACAGGGCCTCTTTGAAGTCCAAAAGGGAAGCGGTTGAAAAAGAGTTTAAGGCCGCCATGGAAGAGGCGCAGAAAGCGGCTGCCATCGTCAAAAAAGAGGCGGCTGTCGAGGCCAAGGACACGGTTTTTCAGGCAAAGGCTGAGGCGGAGAAGGAGTTAAAGGAAAAGCGTCATGAACTCAACCACCTTGAGAAGCGCCTGAGGCAGAAAGAGGAGGCCATCGAAAAGAAGTCCGACCAGATGGAAAGAAAGGAACAGGAATTTTCAAGGAAAGAAAAGGAATTTAGTTCAAAAGAGCGCTCTTTAAGCGAAAGGGACGCAGAGGCCAAGCAGCTTGTCAAGGAGCAGACCTTGACGCTTGAAAGGCTTTCCGGGGTCAGCTCGGAGGAGGCAAAGGCCGAACTCCAGAGAAGGGTTGAGGAGGAGTCCCGATTTGAGTCCATCAAGCTGGCAAAGAGGATAGAGGATGAGGCGAAGGAGGCGGCATACAAGAAGGCCACCGAGGTCTTAAGCCTTGCCATACAGCGCTATGCCAGCGACTACGCCAGCGATGCCACGGTGACGGCCGTAAGCATCCCCAATGACGAGATGAAGGGTAGGATTATCGGAAGGGAAGGCAGGAACATCAGGGCGCTTGAGGCCGCAACAGGGGTTGACCTCATTGTCGATGACACGCCGGAGCTTGTCACGCTTTCGGGTTTTGACCCTGTAAGGAGGGAGGTCGCAAGGCTTTCCCTCGAAAGGCTGATAACGGACGGCAGGATTCACCCGGCCAGGATAGAGGAAATAGTGGAGAAGGTCAGAAGAGATGTAGATGCGACCATAATCGAGGAAGGGGAAAAGGCGGTCTTTGACGTAGGGCTTTCGGGAATCCATCCGGAGCTTGTAAAGCTCGTAGGGAGGCTGAAATACAGGACGTCGTACGGCCAGAACGTGCTTCAGCATTCAAGGGAGGTGGCATACCTTGCCGGGATGATGGCAGGGGAACTGGGGGTGGACGTCAAGCTTGCAAAAAGGGCCGGGCTCCTGCACGACATAGGCAAGGCGGTGGACCATGAGGTTGAAGGCTCACATCAGGATATAGGCGCAAAGCTTGCCAAAAAGCACGGCGAAAACGACAAGGTGATGAACGCCATACTCGTTCATCACGGCGAAGGAGAGCCTGCCACTGTTGAGGCCGCGCTTGTGGCTGCGGCGGATGCCCTCTCGGCTGCAAGGCCGGGGGTGAGGAGCGAGAACATCGAAAACTATATCAAGCGGCTTGAGAAACTCGAACAGCTTGCCATGTCGTACAAGGGCGTTGAGAAATGCTATGCGATTCAGGCCGGAAGAGAGGTCAGGATTATAGTGAAGCCCGAGGAGGTAAGCGACGAGATGGCGTGGAACATATCCAAGGAGCTGTCAAAGAAGATAGAGGCCGAGATGACGTATCCGGGCCAGATAAGGGTTACGGTCATACGGGAATCCAGATACGTCGAATATGCAAAGTAAGCCGTGAAGGTCTTATTCATAGGCGACATAGTGGGCAGGGCCGGCAGGGTTGCAGTAAAGGCGCTTCTGTGTAGCCTCTCCGAAAGGCATAAAATAGATTTCGTCATCGCAAACGGGGAGAACGCAGCCGGAGGCTTCGGCATAACCGAAAGCGTCGGCTCCGAACTCTTCGGCCTCGGCATACATGTCATAACAAGCGGAAACCACATCTGGGACAAAAAAGAGGCGCTCCACTATATAGCCAAAGAAAACAGGGTGCTCCGGCCTTTAAATTATCCCCCCGGCATACCCGGCTACGGGAGCGTTGTCCTCAACTCCGGCAAGGCGAAGGTGGCTGTTATGAATGTCTCAGGAAGGGTTTTTATGTCCAATATGGACTGCCCCTTCAGAACCTCAGAGGAGGAAATAAAGAGACTTCGTGAGATGACGAATATAATCATAGTGGATTTCCATGCAGAGGCCACGTCCGAGAAAATGGCCTACGGATATTTTGCCGACGGCAAGGTAAGCGCGGTAATAGGGACGCATACCCATGTCCAGACTGCGGACGAAAAGATACTCCCAAACGGCACGGCATACATCACGGATGCCGGCATGACCGGCCCCTCAGACTCCATAATCGGGGTAGAGAAGGAGCAGGTAATAGAAAGGTTTCTTTTTCAGATGCCCATGAGGTTTGAGGTCGCAAAAGGCCCGGCAATTTTCTCAGGCGTAATTGTAGAAATAGACGAAGGAACAGGCCGCGCATCCGCCATACAAAGAGTCCAGATGACACATCCGTAAGCAATTTTTCTCTCACAGCCCGTCAAACGGATAAGGTGATAAAAGAGGTTTATTCAGGGGCTTTCATCCGTCCATCCGTATTTTCCCAAAAGGGGCACAAAGGTGCACGGGGTGTGATATTCCCCCTGAAGTTCGCCGTTTAGTTTTTTGGCTTTAAGAAGCCTCTGGCCGAAGCGGTCGCCCACGGGTATGACGATTATCCCGCCTTCATCGAGCTGCTCTATGAGGGGCTTGGGGATTTCAGGCGCTCCGGCAGTGATGATGATTGCCTGAAAGGGCGACTCCTCAGGCCAGCCCAATGTGCCGTCACCGACCCTGAAGTGTATGTTGCCATATCCTGCTCTATCCAGAGTTTTCATGGCCTGCATCGAAAGGGAGCCGTGTCTTTCTACGGTGTAGACCTCTTTGGCAAGCCCTGCAAGCACGGCTGTCTGATATCCCGAGCCGGTGCCGATTTCAAGCGCCCTCTCGTCCCCTTTGAGCTCAAGCAGTTCAGTCATCACCGCGACCATGTAAGGCTGTGAGATTGTCTGGCCGTCGCCAATGGAAAGGGCGCAGTCGTCGTATGCCCTGTGGCGTATCGGCTCGTCCACGAAAAGATGCCTCGGGACTTTTCCCATCGCAAAAAGAACGCGCTTGTCCCTTATGCCCCTTGGGATAAGCTGTGTCCGCACCATCATGTCTCTGAGTTCGGAGTCTTCCACCTTAAAATTCCGGCTGGTTTTTCCAATGCCGCTTAAGATACTCTATTGCCTCGTAATTCGTAAGATCCAAGTGAACCGGGGTTACGGAGATATAGCCCTCTATGACCGCAGTCATGTCCGTATCCTCGCCGTGCTCCCAGAACGGCCTTCCCCCGCCTATCCAGTAGTGTTTTTCTCCGGCGGGTGAAAACGTCTCCTGTATGGAGCCGCTATAGACCCGCTTGCCCTGCCGTGTGAATTTCATGCCCATGATGTCCTTTCCGGCGCGGTTTGGGACATTGATGTTCAGGAGCGTATCGTACGGAAGGGCCTTATCAAGGATGTACCGTGCTGCTTCCGCGGCAAATCGCGCGGCAGTCTCAAAGTGTATGGGCAGCCTGCCGTCTAAGACAGTGGAGACTGCAATTGACGGTATGCCGAGGATGGTCCCCTCCATGGCGGCTGCAACTGTGCCTGAGTAGGTGATGTCATCCCCAAGATTTGCCCCCTTGTTGACCCCTGAGACTATGATGTCGGGCTTTTCCCTGAGTATCTTTTCAACGCCGATGGCAACACAGTCCGTCGGGGTGCCGTTGACGGCCCATACCCGTTCTCTCAGTTCCTCGGGCTTAAGCGGCCTGTGCAGGGTGAGGGAATGGCTTGCGGCAGACCTTTCCCTGTCAGGCGCCACTACATATGCGTCCCCTACCTCTTTCATCGCCTTAAGGAGCGCTATCAGGCCCGGGGAGTGCACCCCGTCGTCGTTTGTGACAAGTATGACAGGCATAGCTCTTATTTTACCAGAATACGAGAGCGGACTCACTGCCCAAATCCGGCGATAGGAATCTCCTCTATAATCTCCCACGCTGAATTACCCGCGCCGTATCCCGTATTCTCTCTCAAGGATTTCCTCTGCTACGCGCTTCATCTTCTCCAAAGTTTGTTTAATCAGGGGGTAGGGGGGGTGCCCGAGCCTAACCCCTTGATTTTATTCAATCCAAAGTTTAATAAGTTTACATTTGGTTTACAAACCAACACCTTTTTAAACCTCCTTTCAACTCAAAAAATACTACCTTACCCCTCTCTACGAGCCTTCGGCCAACCTCCCCTTGTTAAGGGGAGGATTAAATCCCCTCCTTGCTAAGGAGGGGCATAGGGGAGGTAGTTCCTCCTTGCCCTCTGTGGTTTATCTTGTTTCTCCTGCGCTTAATATATTATGGCCTTAAGGAACTGGTCAACCCGAACTGGTTCGGTCAAACGAGGACAGGGAGGGGAGGGAAACAATGGGGTGGAGGATGGATTTTATACGGAGAAAACAAACACCCACTAAATGACATCATTTGTATGGACCTAAGAATCGTATCCCGTTAAAATGAATTAGATGTGTTGGATTATCGGCTATCCATACTTCCGTCTCCCATGCTATGACCTCAAGATATTTATTCATTGTTTTTCTGTCAGGAAAAGCAGATACGAAGACTAAACCCGCAGTACATTTTTCAAACAACTTTGACAGTTCATGGTGTCGCTTCCCATCCATAGGTCCATGGCTTGTAACAGCCTCTACAAGAAGAAGCCAGTTCTTGTCAGGGAAATAAATCACTATGTCAGGCATTTTACCGTGGTTGTCCGTTTGTACCCCAAGGCGTGATAACAGCGCATCATCAAAATATCCGAATTTATCCTCTGTGTCCCCTACATAAACCAGAATTCCGCCAGGAACAAACCGAGAGGCAAATTCTTCAATAATAGCTGCAATAAGCCGACTATGATGCCCAGCACTTAACCGAATCTCCGATTTGCCGTTTATTTTGACAGGGATTTGTAGCATCTCTCTCTTCTTAGCATATTGCTCAGCCAAGGAAAGTCGCTTTTTTAGAAAAGAGGCAAGATGCGTTTTGTAGCTTTGAGTTCCAAATAGTCTCAGTACGGTTAATAGCTGCGGCTCTATCTGATACACAGCGTGAGGGCTATTCACTGGTCTGTCGGGTTTATCTGGGTTATACAATGCAATACCCGCTTGAATAAATTGGTGCATCGTTTGTCTGCGAAAGGTTTCTCTTGTATTCGGTGCGTATTGCTTTCCATAGAACTCTCTGCTCCAATCCATAATCGGAGTAATTCCGATAAGAGGATTTTCCGACGAAGCCCAATCTTTGTCAGGTCGCAAGTTCAATAATGCTAAGAGGCAAAGCGCACTCCGCTCATTCAACTGCGCTCTTGGCATTCCAAGGTCATTTAGAACGTTTAGCGATTCTTCTATGCGCTTCTCTTTACTCATGCTGAGAGATTGCTTGGTCTATTTGGCTTTGTGTAAGTTTTTTGTGTTTGTACTTCCTGCCAAGTTCCATCAATAATCGTTTACTTGGATATTTGATTAAACGCAAATCATTTGCATTAACCTGAGTATGCCCTGAAAATGTTCTAAAATAGTTATCGACCAAGGATGAGTTGAGAAATAAAGCAAGCCCATATGCCATGTTCTCATCTATTTCATGCTTATTGACATGAAATACGTTGAAATGATTTTCAAATCCAAAATAGTCCCCTGCTAATTCATGCGGATTTACAACATAGGCAACAATTCTCCTTTTTTCTTCCTTCGCAGAAAAACGCTTCACAAGAGTATAGAAGCCTTTCGGCATCAACCATTTAATTGTTTCTGCGTTTACAGTAATCCAACTTGGCTTCTTTATTTCTTTAGGATGAGTAAGCTCACCATTGGAGAAATGCTGTGGATATAGCAAAGGTACGGATTTCCCATTGGGCTTATTAGAACAGTATTTTTTAACCCTGAAATCAACTACTGGTCCAGTAGACACGCCAAGTGAAATCTGACTTAGAATATTCTCAAAAAGCGGTGAATTTGTGACAGGCTTTGGTTCTGTTGGTATGTGGATAAAAAAATCAAACTCTTTTTGCATTATTACTTCGTTAGCCTCAATCTCACGAACATTATAGTCTGATAAGCTATCATCGTGAGACGTGGATATTCTAATCTTTGATTGAGGATGATTCTTAATGAGTTTAATGATAATGTTCTCCTGCAATACTCCTTCGTCTTTGAACGCTTTTTTTCTTGATCCAAATACATGAATATGAGAAATACAGCAGGTTTCAAGAAGAAACCTTCTAAACGGCTTATAGTACGTTCCATTGCAAAAACTGCGTGGTACTATAGCAACCATTTGTCCTTTGCTTTGAAGTAGAAGTATACAGAGAGCAAGGAATGCCGTATAGAGATTGACAGTTTCTATGCCTATTTTTCGCAAAAGAAACCGATGTTTTGAATCAGAGCTTATCTTTTTGTATGGGGGATTAATAATGCAATGAGTGTAATGACTGTTCCTTTTTGCTACTAAGCTCAAGACTGCACTCTCAATAAAGTCATCGTCATGAATGTTGAACTGCACAAGTGAACCTTTATGCATGGCTTCTTTTTGATAATGAATCAAATTCGATTTCAAATACGGCAAGAGTATTTGCTCAACTTCCCACGCATCTATATGAATTGAGGATGCATTAGGAAACGACTTATCAAGAAAAGCAAGGGCAAGTGAACCTATCCCTGCTCCTGCATCCAATAACCTAATATTGTTATAGAGCTTATCGAAAAGTGAAACCATAAACTCGGCAATTGAATTCGGAGTCATGAATTGCCCCAATGCCGATTTTCTCGTTGGATGAAGTCTTGAAGAGGCTTCAATTCTCATCGTGTCTATGTTGGATAACATGTTTCTATTTTACCTCTCTACGCCATGTGAAGATGTTGTCCCTTCCCCCGTTTAGTAGAAAGGACTCCGGTTGCATTATTCTAAGCAGCCACCTCCTTCCTGTCAATGTCTTTCTGCCCTAAAGCAGTCTACTATTTCGGTATCTCCCTCAAGCCCCTCCCTCGGCGTTATCTCATCTTTCGTTAATCCAAGCTGTTCGTTAATCCAAGCTTGAAATTAAGCTGCATCTGTTTTATCATTCGACTACCCCCTTCTTGGTTTTTTGTTCACCTACTGGGTGATATTTTATATCATCCATAAATCATTAAACCAGAAGGGGTTTTCCTATTTCGGCAAGTCCTATCTCTATTTTAGGGGGGAGGAATTGAGCAGGGGGCTTGTTAAGGCTGCCGGAGACAAATCTTTTTAAACAGGGCTTGACGCCTCCCTCATTAAAGAGACTGCGGCTGAATAAATCCCGTCTTCGTCTATGCCGTATTGGCCCCTGAGTTCCTTCTGTGAGCCGTGCTCTATGAACGCATCCGGCAGGCCGAGGGTCATGACCCTTATGCCGTGGAGGTCTCCTGCCTCGGAGCCGTTTCCCGCCGGTGCATTAGCCATCCCGTTTAGGCACTCCATTACTGCGCTTCCGAACCCTCCCATGAGGACATTGTCCTCAACAGTGATTATCCTCCTGGTCTTTTTGGCCGCATAAAGCAGGAGCTTTTTATCGAGGGGCTTTATGAACCTCATGTTGAGGACCATCGCATCTATCCCTGCATCTTTGAGCCTTTCAGAAGCCAAAAGCGCGGGCTCCACGCAGTTCCCGATTGCCATAATCGCAATGTCATGTCCGTCTTTGAGCGCCTCTGCCTCTCCTATGCCGAAAGAAGAACAAGGGGCGGCCTCCGCCGCCTTGCCGCGCGGGTATCTTATCGCTGACGGCCCGTCGTGGCTAAGGCACATGAAAAGCATGGCCTTGAGTTCCGCCGCATCCTTGGGTGACATGAAAACGAGGTTCGGTATGTGCCTGAGGTATGAGATGTCGAATACGCCGTGGTGCGTCGGGCCGTCCTCGCCGACTATCCCGGCCCTGTCTACGGCAAACACAACGGGCAGGTTCTGCAGGCATACGTCATGCACTATCTCATCGTAGGCCCTCTGAAGGAACGTAGAGTATATGGCGACAACCGGCCTCATCCCGCCCATCGCAAGTCCCGCGGCAAAGGTCACGGCATGGGGCTCTGCAATGCCCACATCGTAAAACCTTTCCGGGAATTTCTCGGCAAACGGGCCGAGGCCCGTGGCGTCCTTCATTGCCGCTGATATGGCAACCACCGAGGGGTCCTGCCCTGCAAGCTCAAGAAGTCTCCGGCCGAACACATCGCTGTACGAGACCCCGCCTGTAAGCGGCTCCCCTGTCTCAAGCTCAAACGGCCCGATGCCGTGGAACACCGAGGGGTCTTTCTCTGAAAACTCATAGCCCCTGCCCTTTTTCGTTATGACATGGATTAACATAGGGGACTCGGAGTTTTTTATCCTTCCGAAGGTCTCTATCAAAAGCCCTATGTTGTGGCCGTCTATTGGGCCTATGTAATTGAAGCCCATCTCCTCAAAGAGCACTCCGGGCAGGAGGAGCCCCTTTAAGTGCTCCTCAAGCTTCTGTGCGAGCTTCGCAAAAGGCCCGCCGAGCTTGGGTATGCCCTCTATGAAATTCCTCGTCTCTTTTTTGAACTTCCTGTAGAAGTCTCCTGTGAGTATCCTGTTTAGATAAGCGGAAAGCGCGCCCACGTTCTTGGATATGGACATCTCGTTGTCGTTGAGCACGACTATGAGGTCTTTCCCAAGCTGCCCTGCGTGGTTAAGCCCCTCAAAGGCAAGCCCCGCAGTCATCGCGCCGTCCCCTATCACGGCTATGACCTTGTATTTCTCCCCTTTTGCGTCCCGCGCCTCTATAAGCCCTGTGGCAGCGGAGATGGAAGTAGAGCTGTGGCCCGTGCCAAAGGCGTCATAGGCGCTTTCGCTGACCTTCGGGAAGCCCGATATGCCCTTGTACTTCCTCAGGGTATGGAACCTTCCTTTCCTTCCGGTAAGGAGCTTGTGGCCGTATGACTGATGCCCGACATCCCATATTATCCTGTCCGAGGGAGTGTCGAATACGTAGTGCAGGGCGATGGAAAGCTCAACTACGCCTAAGTTTGAGGCCAGATGCCCGCCTGAGGTGGACACCCCGTTTATTATCGCCCTCCTGAGTTCAGAGGCAAGTCCGTCAAGCTCCTCTTGCGGGAGTTTTCTCAGGTCTTCGGGAAATTCTATGCCTTCCAACAATTCTTCCCCTCCGGTTAATTATTCCTTATAAGGACATATCTTGCTATTTCGCGCAGGGGATCCGCGCTTTTGGGAAAACCCCTGAGGGAACCGAGCGCGCCTTCTATCAGCCTCTCCGCCTTCTTCCGGGACTCCTCGATGCCGTATAAAGCCGGGTATGTCATCTTCTTTTTCCTCAGGTCCGAGCCTGCCGGTTTGCCCAAATCCTCGGTGCTTCCTTTAATATCAAGTATATCATCCACTATCTGGAAGGCAAGGCCAAGGTTTTTGGCATAATGCGTAAGTGCATCGAGCCTTGACTTTGAAGCGGCCGCAAGTATCGCGCCGAGTCTTACGGAGGAGGTTATGAGCGCGCCGGTCTTATGCCTGTGTATGAAGGAAAGTGTCTTTCCGTCAGGGGTTGCATCCTCGGATATGATGTCCTGCGCCTGCCCGGCAACCATGCCCTTTATACCCGCGCCTGAGGCAACCTCGTTTATGCCTTTTAAAAGAGCTTGAGTTTTTATCTTAGGCGATTCCTCGGAAAGAAGCCTGAAGGCCTCGGTGAGCAGGCCGTCGCCTGCAAGTATGGCAATGGCCTCTCCGTAGACCTTGTGGCTTGTGGGCTTGCCCCTCCTTAAGTCGTCGTTGTCCATGGAGGGCAGGTCGTCGTGAATGAGGGAATAGGTGTGTATGAGTTCAAGCGCGGAGGCGTACTTTATTATATCTTTTGAGTCCTTTCCGCATGCCTCATAAGAGGCAAGGCAGAGTATGGGCCTCAGCCTCTTTCCGCCTGCCATGAGGGAATAGAGCATCGCCTCCCTTAGTAGAGGAGGGGAAAACCTCCGCCTGAAATAAGAGCGGAGAAAGGAATCCACGAGCGTCCTCTTTGCATTAAGATACGCCTTCAAGTCCATCAAACTAATCTAACATATTCCCCGCCAAAAGAGGATAAAAACCCGGCGTTTTTATGATTACCGGCAAGGCAAAGAAAATAGTCGGCATACTTAAAAGAACCCCCCCTCCCCTGCCCTTGACTTTTTGGGCCTGATAATCTTTAAATTAAGGATGCGGATACCATTGATTGTTGCCAACTGGAAGATGAATAAGACCGTGCCTGAGGCGCTGTCCTTTGCCGGAGAGTTCCTGCCAGAGGTCAAAGACATAACCGGCAGGGACATCCTGATAGCCCCGCCGTTCACCGCCCTTTTAAGCATGGCCGGAATGCTGAAGGGCTCAAACGTGCTCCTTTCGGCGCAGGATGTCTTTTACGAGGAAAAAGGCGCATACACCGGCCAAATCTCCGCTTCAATGCTCAAGGATGCGGGCTGCGAATTCGTGATAATCGGCCATTCCGAAAGGAGACAGCACTTCGGCGAGACCGACGGGACCGTCAACAAAAAGACAAAGGCCGCGCTCAAGGCCGGGCTTAAGGTGATACTCTGCATCGGAGAGACGCTCGATGAAAGGAATGCGGGCAGGACATTCGAGGTAACCGGCGCTCAACTAAAAGAAGGGCTTAAGGAAATAGACCTGTCCGGGATTGTCATAGCGTATGAGCCGGTGTGGGCGATAGGAACCGGCGTTACAGCCGCTCCAGAGCAGGCGGAAGAGGCCCACAGCCGCATCAGGGAAGATTTAAGGACACTTTACGGCAGGCAGGCCGATGAGACGAGGATACTTTACGGCGGAAGCGTCACGCCTGAGAACGTTGATATACTCATGGCGCAGCCGGACATGGACGGCGCCCTTGTGGGAGGGGCGAGCCTAAAAGCCGTGAGTTTTGTTAGAATAGTAAAATACAAAAAAACAGGGGGATAAACATAAATGACGACTTTGCTTTTGATTGTGCATCTTCTGGTCTGCTTTTTCCTTATATTCATCGTGCTCATACAGGGGGGCAAGGGCGCGGAGTTGGGCGCAGCATTCGGAGGCTCAAGCCAGACCCTCTTTGGAGGAAGGGGCGCGGCCACCTTCTTAAACAAACTGACAACGGGTGTGGCAGTGGTTTTCATGCTCACATCCCTGCTCCTTGCCGTTGCGTCAGTCAAGACGGACACTGTCGTTAAGAAGCCTATTGCCCAGAAAGAGCAGCCCCAACGGCAGCAGGCCCCGTCGCAGCCTCAGGAACTGCCGGCCCCGATGCCTGTAAAGCCTGAAGCAAAATAGGCGGTGCCCGGGACCTTTTCATCCCGCACATGCCGCCCGGGCATATGGCTTTTATTGTTGCTGTCGCTTCCGGCCCATGCCTGCACGCGCGAGCCTGAGATAAAGGCCCCAAACGCCATCACCATCGGATTTCTTGCGGACGCCAAAAACCTCCTGCCTCCGCTTGCATCGGACACCGCATCCGGAGACATAAGCGGCCTGCTCTTTAACGGCCTGACAAAGTACGACAAGGACATAAAAATCACAGGCGACCTCGCCTCCTCATGGGAGATTAAGCGCGGCGGGCTTGAGATAATATTCCGCTTAAAAAAAGGGGTCAGGTGGCACGACGGGAAAGAATTTAGTGCGGATGACGTCGTGTTTACCTATGAAACCCTCATCAATCCGAAAGTGCCCACCCCCTATAGCAGCATCTACGGCCCTGTCAGGGACGTTTCGGCGCTTGATAAATACACAGTGAAAGTCACATACAAAGAGCCGTATGCGCCGGCGCTTGAGTCCTGGGGCATGGGGATTATCCCAAAACACGCGCTTGAGGGCAAGGACCTGACCGGCGAAGAGTACAGCAGGCGCCCCGTCGGCACCGGCCCCTATAAGTTCAAGGAGTGGGTTACGGGACAGAAGATAGTGCTTGAGGCGTTTGACGGTTATTTTGAGGGAAGGCCGAAGATAGACAGATATATAGCCCGCGTCATACCCGACACGGCCACAATGTTTTTAGAGCTTAAGTTCGGGGGTATAGACTTCATGGGGCTTACCCCGCCGCAGTACAAGCTACAGGCCGGGACCGAGCTTTTCAAGAAATACTTCCAGCAATTCCGCTACCCTTCGTTCGGCTTTACATACATTGGATATAACCTGCTTGACCCCAGGTTCTCGGACAAAAGGGTCAGAAGGGCGTTGACCCATGCGATAAATAAAGCGGATATCATCAAAGGGGTTTTACTCGGATACGGCACAATATGCACAGGGCCTTTCCCGCCTGAGTCATGGGCATATAACAGGGATGTAAAAGACCCTGAGTATAATCCCGAACTCGCCCTCAGCCTTCTTAAAGAGGCCGGATGGGTGAGGGGCAAAGACGGGCTGATCAGAAAAGACGGCAAGCCGTTCAGCTTCACCGTGCTTACTAATCAGGGCAATGACGTGAGGCTCAAGGCCGCCCAGATAATCAAGGAAGACCTCAAAAAAGTGGGAATAGAGATGAATATCAAGGTGCTTGAGTGGCAGGCCCTCCTCCATGAATTCGTTGACAAAAAGCGGTTTGAGGCCATAATCATGGGATGGGCGCTCTCCCGCGACCCTGACCTCTATGACATATGGCATTCCTCAAAGACAGCGGAAGGGGAATTCAATTTCATCTCGTATAAAAACCCGGAGATTGACAGCCTCCTCATTGAAGGCAGGCAGACGTTTGACATAAAAAAGAGGAAGAATATCTACGGCAGAATCCACGAAATACTTGCCGATGAACAGCCCTATACATTTCTTTTTGTCCCGGACGCCCTCCCTGTGCTGCATAAGAGGTTCAAGGGCGTAGAGAAGGCGCCATTGGGAATATGGTATGACTTCATACACTGGCATGTGCCCCAAGACAGGGCCGTGTGGTATCAGTAGTCCCCGCGCTTTAAACAGGCTTGACTTGACACAGGGGGCCTTTTGACAGTGTTCTGCCTGAAATGTTAAAATTTCCGACTGTGAAAATAGCTGTTACAGGCAAGGGCGGAGTTGGTAAAACAACCCTTTCCGCCGCATTAAGCCATATATTCGCAGAAGAGGGGAAAAAGGTGCTTGCCGTAGACGCAGACCCTGACGCCAACCTTGCCTCTGCATTCGGGTTAGGCACAAAGGACATAGCGGCAATCAGGCCCATTGCGGAAATGACTGACCTCATAGAGCAAAGGACAGGGGCAAGGCCGGGGACATCGGGCGGGATTTTCAGGCTCAACCCGAAGGTGGACGACATCCCCGAAGGGTTCGGCTACAGGCTCGGCAACATAACCCTGCTCATCACCGGGAGGTCAAAAGAAGCCGCTTCCGGCTGCTACTGCCCGGAGAACATCCTTCTTAGGAGGCTACTTAAGCACCTTGTGGTCGAAAGGGACGAGGTCGTAGTTGTGGACATGGAGGCAGGCATCGAGCACCTGACAAGGGGGACTGCGGAGGCAGTGGATGCCTTTATAGTAGTGGTGGAGCCAGGCTCAAGGAGCATACAGACAGCAAAGGCTGTTAAGACGATGGCACAGGAACTCGGGGTCAGAAAGGTCTTTGTCGTGGCCAACAAGATACGGTCGGCTGAGGATATCGGGTTCATAAAGGCAGGCATCGGAGACATGACATTTGCAGGCTCAATAAGCTATAACCCTGCCGTCATAGAGGCCGACATAAAGGGCAAGGCCACTTTTGACCCTAAGCTTATCGGAGAGATACAGGAAATAAGGAAAATAATCGAGGGGGCGCTGCCCCGGTAGGAATCCGTGACCTCTAAAGACCATATACGCAGCGAGATATTGAAAAATAGGGATGCGATTCCCCCTCAGGTAAGAAGAGCCAAGGGTTCGGCCATAAAAGAAAGGCTGTTCTCCCTTAGGGAATTTAAGGAGGCAAAGAAAATATTGTTTTACGCATCGTTCAAAACCGAGGTCGAGACATCCGGGATGATAGCCGATTCGCTTTCAACGGGCAAGAAAGTGATGCTTCCAAAGGTTGACATGGAAAGCTCATCCTTAAAAATATATGAAATAACCGGCCTTGAGGAGCTTCAAGCAGGATACATGGGCATACCTGAGCCTGCATCCTCCCCTGACAAACTAAGGGCTGCGGACGATGCCGATTTGGTGGTTATGCCGGGGGCCGCTTTTGACGAGCATGGCGGCAGGCTCGGCTACGGCAAGGGATATTACGATAAGATGCTTTCGGGCATGAAAAAAGAGACATTGCTCATAGCCCTGGCCTACGAGGAGCAGATAACAGGGGAAATCCCCATAGAGTCTCATGACACAAGGGTGGACGCCATAATCACGGATACGAGGGTCATATGGACAGGGAAAAGATAAAAAAGGGAGTGAGGCTCATACTTGAGGGCATAGGGGAAGACTTGGAAAGACCGGGACTTAAAGACACTCCCGAGCGCGTAACCAAAATGTATGAGGAGATATTTTCCGGCCTCAAAACCCCTGCCGAGGAAGTGCTCAGGCCCATAAAGGGCGAATCCCACGACGAGATGATACTCGTAAAGGACATACCCTTTTATTCTGTCTGCGAGCACCATCTCCTGCCGTTCATAGGCAAGGCGCACATCGCATATATCCCGGCCGGAGACATAGTAGGCCTGAGCGAGCTTGTTAAGGTGCTTGAGTACTTCGCAAAGAGGCCGCAGGTGCAGGAAAGGCTCACGGCACAGCTTGCCGATATGATAATGCAGAGGCTTAAGCCGAGAGGCACGATGGTCGTAGTAGACGCAGAGCACCTCTGCATGAGCATGAGGGGGATTAAAAAACCCGGCTCAAGAACCGTGACTTCGGCGGTAAGGGGAATATTCCGCACAAAGGCATCTACCAGAGAGGAAATGCTTGAACTCATAAGGAAAAGGGACTAAAGGAGGCGGCAATGGCGGCAAAGATAATAAGCGGCACGGAAATAGCAGCCCAGATACGGGAGGAGCTTAAAAAGGAAGTTGCCGAGATAAAAGAAAAACACGGAGTTGTGCCGGGGCTGGTGACCATTCTGATAGGCGAGAACCCGGCCTCTATCAGCTACGTGACAGGCAAGCAGAAAACCGCAAAGGAACTCGGGTTCCATTCGATTCAAGACAACCAGCCTGAAAATATCTCCGAGGAGGAACTCCTGAGGCTCGTGGAAAAATACAATAATGACCCGACAATCCACGGCATCCTCGTCCAACTCCCGCTTCCAAAGCATATCAACGAAAAAAAGGTGCTTAACGCCGTAGACCCGGACAAGGATGTTGATTGCTTTCATCCGGTCAATGTCGGACGCCTGATGATAGGAGGCGGCGAGGCCAAGTTCCTGCCGTGCACCCCGGCAGGCATTCAGGAGCTTATCGTTCGTTCCGGCATCGAAACCTCAGGGGCCGAGGTGGTCGTGGTCGGACGCTCTAATATCGTGGGAAAGCCCATCGCAAACATAATGCTGCAAAAAGGCAGGGGCGCAAACTCCACGGTTACAATCGTCCACACAGGCACCAAGGACCTCGCATCCCACTGTAGGAGGGCTGACATCCTCATCGTTGCCGCCGGCGTGCCTGGCCTTGTAAAGCCCGAGTGGATACGGCCCGGCTCATGCGTCATAGACGTGGGCGTAAACCGCGTGGGCGAGAAGATGAGCGAGAAAACCGGCAAGATGGTGCCCATCCTCAAAGGCGACGTGGACTTTGATGCGGCAAAGGAGATAGCAGGCGCGATAACCCCGGTGCCGGGGGGCGTCGGGCCGATGACCATCACAATGCTTATGAAAAACACCGTCAAATCGGCAAAGCTTGCGGCAGGGATAAAATAGGGCGGCAGGCGATTAATATAAACTAAGCGGAGGCGCATAATGATAATCACCAAGAAGAAGGATTTCGGCGAACTCATGGAGAACCTCAGGGGGTATAAGAGCTTCTTCCTTCTGGGGTGCTCCGAGTGCGCGACGCTATGCGGCACCGGCGGAGAGCCGGAGCTTGCAGAGATGAAAAAGGCCCTTGAGGCCGAGGGCAAGGAGGTTACCGGCACCTTCGTGGCCAAGACCGGCTGTCAGGTCTTGGGCACAAAGGTAGAGCTTAAGCCGCATAAGGACGCCATCTCCAAGGCCGACTGCATAGTCGTCCTTTCCTGCGGAGCAGGCACACAGAGCGCGGTTGAGCTTTACGATGACAAGCCCGTGTTCCCGGCAAACGACAGCCTGTTTCTGGGAAACATGACCCGGCTTCAGATGTTCGATGAGCGCTGCTCGCTCTGCGGCAAGTGCATCCTCGATAAGACAGGCGGCATATGCCCTATCACTGCGTGCCCAAAGGGCCTCCTGAACGGCCCATGCGGCGGATGCAAGGACGGCCAATGCGAGATAAGCCCTGACATAAAATGCGCATGGGTCAGGATATACGAGAGGATGAAAAAGCTCGACAGGCTCAAGGAACTCTGCGAGACGACGATTGAGGCGAAGGACTGGGCCCCGTCCCAGAAGCCCAGAACAATAGTGGCAAGGGAGGAGAAGAAAAAGTGAGCTTTAAAGACATACTGAACTCTAAAAAATTCGCTGTAACCGCTGAAATCGGCCCGCCCAAGGGCACGGACATAAAGGAAATGCTGCACCACATGGAGCTTCTAAAAGGCAAGATAGACGCCGCAAACGTCACGGACAACCAGTCCGCTGTGATGCGCATCTGCTCCATTGCCGTCTCAAAGCTCTGCCTTGAGCACGGACTTGAGCCGATACTTCAGATGACATGCCGCGACCGTAACAGAATCGGGCTTCAGTCCGACCTGCTCGGGGCAAGCGTGCTCGGCATTAAAAACGTCCTCTGCATGACCGGCGACCATGTCTCGGCAGGCGACCACAAAGGCGCAAAGCCTGTCTACGATATCGAGTCCGTCCAACTCCTTAAGGCAGTGGACGGCCTCAATGGCGGCAGGGACATGTCCGGCAACGAGATGAAAGGCGCAACGGATTTCTTTCAGGGCGCTGTCGTCACCCCTGAGGCAAACCCGCTTGAGCCCCAGCTCATGAAATTCGATAAAAAGGTCAAGGCAGGGGCAAAGTTCTTTCAGACGCAGGCGATATACGACATCGGGAAGTTCAAGGAATTCATGAAACACGCAAGGAATTTCCCTGTAAAGGTGCTTGCGGGGTTTGTGGTGCTGAAATCCGTGGGCATGGCGAATTTCCTCAACAAAAACGTGCCCGGCATCAGGGTGCCCGATGAACTCATAGCCGAGATTAAGGCCGCTGGCAAGGAAAAGGCCCTTGACACCGGCATGGACATCACCGCAAGGCACATAAGGCAGCTAAGGGAAGAATGCATCTCGGACGGCGTGCACATCATGGCCATAGGCATGGAAGACAAGGTGCCTGAGATAATGCAGAGGGCAGGACTGCTTTAGGGGTTACGAACCCGGCGAGGGGTTACGAACCCGGAGTAAAGGGCTTGGCCCCATCGGGAAGGGCACGGCATACGGACTCTTTTTCAAAGAGGCCGCAGCCCCTTACATTAGGGATTGCTGGGAATTGAGCATCCTCCATCCCGTATCCAGATATACGTCCAACACTTCATCCATCACGTAGCGGTAAGCGCCCCTGTCTATACCGGCTTCCCTGTAAGCCGCATCCATCAATGCCATAGCCTCGTCGGCCTTGTCGGAATAATAAAGCGCTATCCCCTTGCACACGGCTATGCCGAGTTTCTCTTCGTTGCCGAGTCTGCTCAGGAAGACCTCCGCCCTCCTCAAAAAATTCCATGCGGTTGTAAGGTTCCTGCCCTTGATGTGGATACGCGCAATCTCAAGGCAGCTAAGCCCCACCCCGCGCGCATCAGTGGTTCCCTCGAAAAAAAACTCCGCCTTCTTGAACTCCGAAAGGGCGGCCTTTTCATCCCCCCTATGGTATGTTATCTCTCCCTTCAGAAGGTGGGCATAACCCAAAAAGAGATTGAGTTGCAGCTTTTTATTGGCCTTTGCAAGTTCAAAGAACCTGTCTATCACCTGAATGGCCCTGACCATATCCTTCTTTAAAAATTCGGTCGTGGCGTAATTTATGAGAATCTTGCACTTAAGCACAGCGTCATCCACGTAAAGCGCCGAGATAAAGGCCGACTCCGCTCCCTTGAAATCCCCTTTATTTCTGAGGAGCATGCCCTTGATGTTCATCAGGCTTGACCACTTCACGGGGTCAGTCTCGCGTTTTACAGCCTCAAGGGTTTTCTCCACTGTTTCCAAGTCAAGTTTCATTTTACCCCTGTCCGATAAATTTTAAGTTTCCAATAAATATGATATGTCCGGCTGCCCTGTTTTGTCAATTTCTCGAATTGGCATGGGTCGAATCGGCATGACATCAATTTCTTATTGAAATTTCCGCATGGAATTTATAAAATCTATCTGCCTCCAAAAAAGGCAGGGGGAGGGAAAAAACAGATGAAGACATCTATCGAGATATTAAGGGCGCTTGACCTGTTCGGCGCGCTCAACGACGGCGAACTCCGCAAGATACATTTCCTCGCAAGGGAGGTAACCTATAAAAAAGGGGAGGTAATAATAAGGGAAAACGTCCCATGCGATTCCCTTTTCATCATAAAGAAGGGCTGCGTAAAAATCACTCAGGGCGGAAAACTCCTTGTGGTGATAGGCGAGGGCAACCCCATAGGAGAACTCTCCTTTATAGACAAGGGACTTCCCTCGGCATCCGGGGAGGCGGATGAGGACAGCATAATCATAAAGATTCCCTCTGCCGCCTTTGACGACCTCATAAACCGGGACGGTGAAATAGCGGCCAAGGTCTTCCGCTCAATGGCAGTGAACCTCTGCCAGAAACTGAGGGATACAAACGAGTGGCTTGCCACCAGAATATGGCTTGCCGATATAGAAAAAGAGGCACAGGCCTATCTAAAAACCCTCCCGCGGCTTTAACCCGCCGCCTAAAAAAGACTGCGCCAAGAGCGCTCTAAGAGGCGCTCCTGATTGACTGCAAATTGACTGCAAAATTGGTTAAGTTTGACGAAGTCTGACGAAGTTTGATAAAATGGGGCTGTTCTAAGAGACTTGATTTTCCTGAAAAATCAATAGAATGCCGGGGTAGCTCAGTGGCAGAGCAGCTGATTCGTAATCAGCAGGTCGGGAGTTCAACCCTCCTCCCCGGCTCTTTATCATTTAATTAGCAAGGAGGTGTTAATATGCTGGCCGTAAAGAAAGTTAAAGACCTCACCACCGACGAACTGAAATCTCTCATCCGGAAAACCGTTTCCTCTGTAATAGACCCAGAGGCCCTGAGGGAGTCTCTCGAAATCGCCTCTGACAGAGAACTTGTAAAAAAAATCCGGTCCTCTCAGAAGGCGTACAGGGAAGGCGCAAGCGGACGTTTCGTTTCTCTTAAGGAAGTGAAGAAACGGCATGGCGTATAATGTCCTTTTAGAGAAGGAGGCATCCAAATACTTGGACAGAATGCCGACGACTTTGCGCATACGCGCTATTAAATCTCTCGACAGACTGTACACAGACCCACATTCAGGCAAGCCTCTCTCAGGCGAACTTAAGGGATTATACAGCCTTCGCATTGGAAGCCTTCGGGCCATTTACAGCGTGGAGGGGAAAGACGTTGTTGTCCATACGATCTCGCCGAGAGGACAGGCTTACAAATGAAGGCAGGATTTAATCTTACCCATGTCGCCGGTCATTCTAACCCTCGGACAACAAAGAGATATACCCATTTTTCGGTAGAGGAAACTAAGAGACCATTAAAGGGCCTTGTATAAAGGGATTATTAAGTGAAATTTAGTGAGCTTGTCAGGCTCTTGGAGGAAAACGGATTTAGTATTGTGAAAGAAAAAGGCTCTATAAGATACTATGGAAAGGCCGGATGGGACAGGTTAATCCGTGTGGATTATCACGGTTCAAAAGAAGTCCCTACCGGAACTTGCCATGCTATACTAAAATCAGCAGGGATAAAGAAATAAAAGAGAAGGGGTGATTAAGATGATTGAGCTTGAATACTCATTGATAATCGAGGCAACCGGAGAGCCTGATTATTTCGGTTTTTATTCGCCTGATTTGGAGGGGTTCTCGGGCATCGGTCATTCTATTGAAGACTGTATCTACAAGGCCAAGTGGGGCATGATTGAGCATGTTAATCTCTTAAAAGAAAGAGGGCTTCCTGTCCCCCCTAAGAACCCAAATCCCAAGATTGTTATACAGAACCAGCAGGAGCTGGCAGTAGCCTGATGAGCCATGTCGCCGGTCATTCTGACCCTCGGACGACTAAGAGATATACGCATTTTTCGGTAGAGGAAACGAGGGGGCCGTTGCAGGCTCTTATTAGAAGGGGTTACAAGGGTGAAAAATGAATTATAAATATACTTTGATTTATCAAGTTTTAGGTTTAATCATTTCAGATGATAAGAATAAGACTGTCTTGCTCGAAGATTCAACAGATTCAACGCATTTTAAAGCATTCTTGTCTAATAATCTCGATGATTACTGTTCTGATATTGATACAAGGTCCGTAATAGCGGAAAAATTTCTAAGTGGACTCTCTGGTACATTTAAATCGCATATTGAAGAAACACAAAAGCAACGGAAGGAGAAATTTGCAGACTCCTCTTTTTTAATTTTTGAAGCTCGTGGAGACGATAGTTCATTTATTCTGAAGGATGAGGTAGACAAAGGAGATTATATTGTTTGTTTAGACAATGACACGGGCAAATTCAGTAAAGAGCAATACCAGAATCAAATCAATAGCGTTCTCTCATCGCTTTGCATAACCATTGATACTTTCTACAAAGTCAACAAAGTTGGAGGGGCAGTTGTTTACTATAATGATGCTGGGAAGCCTATTCATAATTTGATTTTATCTTTTAGTGGGAAGATGTTTTCCTCAAGAAAAATGCTTGATACTGAAGTCGATACGCTGAAGAATCATTCATCAGTCTTGTCGAATAATGGAACATTCAGCACTGTATGCAGACTACTCGCTAAATCCATAGATGGCGAGAATGATGCTTTGCTATCTTATCTATCGGCATGGACTGCCTTAGAACTTTTTGTCCATACAGCTTTTGAGCTAATAAAACTGGAGCCTAACTTAGAGCAAACGAAAAAATTGACGGACAGATTCACGGTGATATGCCGCAGATTGAATGGCCCGAATGAATGTGCCGATATCAAGAGCTTTAAGAAACTTTATACAATCCGTAATAAATGTTTTCATACGGGCAAGATTGACACGAATAGTTTACCGACCATCGAAATTCAAACCATGCTGAGGAAGTATTTAGTTCTTCAACTACAAAAAAGAGACACAGGCTGATTTTAAAAGATTTTCATCGGACTAAAACTGAGTTTATGAAAAGACAGGGTTTAAGTCAAAAGCCGGCAAGCTCCCGCATGAGGGTCTCTACGCTCACTATTTCATTTATCCTGTTTGCATTGACCCCGACGGTATAGAGGGGGTTTTCCTTATCCGGATTGTATCCGCAGGAACTCAGGAGGCCGTTACAGATGCAGAAGTAATGTTCGTTGCTGTCTTTTGCAGGGCAGGAGGTGAAATTTCCCTCGGCATCCTTGGACAGCACGTACCCCTTATCGCATTTGGCGGTCCTGCCGCCCGCCGATACGAACATCGGAGACTGTTTTAATATCCTGAAGGGCAAGCCGCAAGGCGAGGCCGGGTCTTCGGCAATGACAATATCGCTGTCATTTGCATTAACGACGGAACTCTTGTAGTCCAATGTCGCACTGCTTTCTTCCGTTGCCAGAAACCTTGTCCCCATCTGCACACCATCTGCGCCCATCTTGAGAAATCTGACGATATCGTCGTGCGTATAAATCCCGCCCGCCACTATAACAGGGAAGTCCCCGTACTCTTTTGCAGCGTCTTTGACCGGCGGGAAGAGGTTCTCTAACTTGTTAGACTCAAGCCCTATCTCTTCAATCTTAAACCCGAGGTGCCCCCCTGCAAGCGGGCCTTCCAGCACCACCGCATCGGGCCTGTAACCCAGCCTTTCCCACTTTTTGCATATCAGCCTGAGCGCCCTCGCCGAAGACACGATAGGTATCAGCGCCGTGTCCTTAGGGGGCTGGATGGCAGGGAGACTGAGCGGCAGTCCGGCCCCGGAGATTATGAAATCAGCGCCTGAATCAATAGCCGCCCTGACGGAATCCGCATAGGTCTTCATCAGCGCGACCATGATGTTGATGCCGGAGAATCCGCCGGCGGCCTTGGCAAGCGATATCTCTTCATAAACGGCATCGTATGTGCCGACCTTTTTGCCGTTCCTTTTGGAGACCAGCCTGTCGAGGGCGGCGCTGGAAACAATGCCCACGCCTCCCGCCTTTGCCACGGCGGATGCAAGGGGGTGCAGGGACACGCCGACACCCATCCCCCCCTGTATGATGGGTATGGGTATTTCCTTGTCCTTGATGACCAGCTTATCCAAAATCGTTTTCATCAGGGCATTCCGCCGGAGATGCATGAAGGGTTTTCTGCATAAATCTTCCGCATCTTAGATTTCAGGAACGCTTCCTCGCTTGGGCATTTTGCACCTTTACCTTTTTCCCGCCTATTATTATATTATTTATCGAGCCGATTATCTGCTCGGCAAGGGCCTCCGGTATCTCAACAAAGCTGTAATCGTCAAAAATGGCAATCTTGCCGATGTTTGCTCCGGGTATTTTTGACTTCTCTGAAATGGCCCTGACCATATCCCCGACCTTGATTTTGTCTTTCCTGCCGATGGTAAGAAACAGCCTCCTCATTTCCACCCCTGCTGAATGACGGGGGCCGCTTAACTCCTCAATGTGCTCGACCTCAAGGTCGCCCGCAACCATGCTTAGGGCGGCGGCGGCCACTTCTTCTGGCGCGTGCTTCTTCAAAAGCCCCCTGACGAGGGAATGGAACACCTTGTGTTTGCCTTCCCCGATAACCGCCTCTATATCCTCGGCCAGTTCCTTTTCTCTGGCCTCCCTCACCTTGGCGCTTGAAGGAAGCAAGCCTTTCTCTATCTTCGTTCTGGCCGTCCTCTCGATGAGCCTGAGATGGCTGTACTCGCGGGGGGTAACGAAGGTGATGGCGATTCCTGACTTTCCGGCCCTCCCTGTCCTGCCTACCCTGTGGATATAGGCATCCGGGTTCTGGGGAATGCTGTAGTTGATGACGTGCGTGACGTCGTTTATGTCAAGACCCCTCGCCGCCACATCGGTGGCCACGAGGATGTCTATCTCGCCGCCCTTGAATTTCCTCATCACCTCGTCCCTGAAGGACTGGGTGAAATCGCCGTGGATGGCCCCGGCCGCATAACCCATCTGCTGGAGCTTTCCCGACAGCTCGTCCACGTCCCTCTTGGTGTGGCAGAAAATGAGAGTGAGGGCGGGGTCCTGAACATCCAGTATCCTTGTGAGGGCCTTTACCTTGTCGGTTTCCCTTACCTCATAGAACACCTGCTTTAACTTGGCCACTACCAGTTCCTTGGCGTCCACCTGAACCCTTATCGGCGAAACCATGTACTTCTGGGATATGCGCACTATCTGCTCCGGCATGGTTGCCGAAAACAGCAGGGTTTGCCTCCCCTCAGGGGTCTCTTTAAGTATGGTCTGCATGTCCTCTATAAAGCCCATGTTCAGCATCTCGTCGGCCTCATCCAGAACAACGGTGGAGACGTCCGAAAGGACAAGGGTCTTTCTCCTGATATGGTCAATAACCCTTCCCGGCGTGCCGACAACAACGTCTATCCCCTTTTTCAGGCTTTTTATCTGCCTCTCTATGGACTGTCCGCCGTATATCGGAACCGAGACGACCCCCTTGTTCCCGCCTATCTTGTTCATCTCCTGCGCCACCTGTATGGCAAGCTCGCGCGTAGGCACAAGCACAAGGGCGCACGGCCTCTTGCTTTTGCCCCTGACGCCCTTTTCGATAATGGGGATGCCGAATGCTGCGGTCTTGCCCGTCCCTGTCTGCGCCACGCCGATAATGTCTTTTCCCTTCATCACGGGCGGTATGGCTATCTTCTGTATTTGTGTGGGCTCTTCAAACCCCATGCTTGAGATGGAGCTTAATACCTCGTCTGAAAGCCCGAAATCATAAAATTTTTCGTACATCATTCTCCTTTTGCATATTGGCTTTTAATTTAAAAGTTGCGCCCGGATGGAACTGTTTGAGATGAACGGAATGCTTCAATTGTCTCCTGTTTCCGCATCCCCGGGCGGGTGGGCAGATTCCGGGGCCTCTTCGGAAGGCCCAGGCTGAACGCCTGTCGGGCCGGTTGTTTCAGGGTCGTCGGAAGGAGCGCCTGCCTTGCCTTGCCGTTTAAGCGATTTCTCCTCCTGCTTCTTTTTCCGCTTCAACTCTTTTTGCCGCTTATCGCTCTTATACATGCCTGAACGTCTTGCCATAGTTTTATCCCTGAATTAATTTAATGTTGCCGCAACATAATCCGTTGCGGCGGGCATCCACAAGCCTCCGTGTTACCGGGTTTTCAGGCCCGCGGCTTGCTTAAAAAGCCGGCCCCGTTAAACGGGGCCGGCTTTCCGTGTTTACAGCTTTACGATATTGGCCGCCTTCGGGCCCTTGTCGCTTTCAATGACATCAAAGCTTACAACATCGCCATCGGTCAGGGTCTTAAACCCGTTTCCCGCAATGGCCGAGTAATGCGCAAAGATGTCGCCGCCGTCATCCTTTGTGATGAAACCGAACCCCTTTGACTCGTTGAACCACTTTACTGTTCCATTTGCCATAATAGTTTACCTCCTTATCTGATATTTGAAGTTAAAGGAGGCACAGTCATAAAAAAACCGCAAAGCCGAATACTTTGCGGTTAACTACAACAAAATACTCCATTTAAGCTCCTGAAAATAATAGTAACACAGCTGCCGTCAAATAAACAAGCGGTATTTTTGCTATGAGGGCAAAACCTCAGATTCCCCACCGCCAGTACGCTATTGTAATAAGCACAAGAAATACAATGCCGAGGTTCATGTACGCTATGAAATAGAACATCTTTTGATATACGGTCTTTTCGGGTTTGCCTGAAATATCATAAGAACCGATTACCCTCAGGCCATTAAGCTTTTCTTCTCCATGCGGGGCATTGGATAAGACCTCGGTAAGGTCCGTGCCAGCCGCGTGTTTCACGTGCCGGCCGCTTTTCCACAGTTTCAACCCTGTCACTTCATATACATTCCTTTTATACGCAATGAACCCCTGCCTGCCGTCCATGCCGTCAAAGGCGGACAGGGTTAAAGGGTCAAATACGCAGCTTTGCGGAATCGCCTCCGTCCTGCCGGGTTTCTTCAGCCTCGGCCCCACGAAAACGACAATAAAAACAGCCGAGGAAACCATAATCAGGTAAAAAACCATCTTTAGTGAAAGGACAATCCCCCAAGGGCTGCTAAACAGCACATCCATGCCCTTTATCCTTGAGGCGGTCAATAATATCCCGGTTACGCCGACAATGCCCATTGACACAATGCCTATGCCCATCTCGCCTTTTGGCAATCCCTTTTCAGCGTAAGCAGGCCTCAGGAGGATATGCACATACAGGATAGTCCCAAACCAGAGGAATGCCGCAACAATATGGAAAAGCCCGACGGCAAGTCTCACGGTTTTCCTCATCGGGCCGATGACCCTGTAACCCCCCTCAGGAGGCCAGACATAACCGGAGGCAGCGAATTCCAGTCCCCCTACGGAAAGCCGCCCCGCCATCGGGTCCGTATGACATGCCTTGCACCCCTGACCGGTGCTTGCCGAATACTCAGGGGTTGCAGAAAGCACAGCCGGGTGCAAAAGCACTGCAATGAGCAGTGCGGCTGATGCAATATAGGCCGGCTTTTGAATTTTCTTAGTCTACTTTCTTGAACGCCTGTTTTTTTGCCTTGCAGACGGGACACTCATCCGGAGGCTCGCCCTCCACAGTATAGCCGCATATCTGGCATACGTGGTAGTCTGCCTCCGGGTTTTTGCCGAGATTCCCAAGCGCTTTTTTATAAAGCTCCGCATGCACCTTTTCCACTTCGTTTGCAAAGTTGAAGCTCCTGAGCGCTGCCTTCTCTCCCTCTGCCTCCGCATCCTTTATCATCTGCGGGTACATCTGCTGGAATTCGTAGGACTCGCCGATGATTGCCGCCTCGAGGTTTTCCCTCGTGCCCTTGACCCCCTTCAGTTCCCTCAGGTGGTTGTGGGCGTGGATTGTCTCGGACTCGGCAGCGGCCCTGAAGAGTTTGGCGACCTGATGGTATCCCTCCTGCTCAGCCTTTTTCGCAAAGGCAAGGTATTTCCTATTGGCCTGAGATTCCCCTTCAAAAGCATCCATAAGGTTCTTTTCGGTCTTGGACATTATCGTTTCTCCTTTAACGCCTGATTAAAATTTCGCGTGGCACTCTTTCACCCTCTTTGCAAACTCCCTCCCGAAGTCATAGCACTTTGTCTCGTCCTCGGACGAGGGCTTATAGAGGACTTCAAGCCCCGGTTCAAAGACCTCAAGCCGCATTTTTTTGAACTCCTCATACGCCTCCTTCACCGCGCCTCCGCCCCAGCCGTAGCTTCCGAATGCGCCCATTATGCGGCCTTTGGGCCTGAGCCCCCTCAGGTGCGCAAGGAACTCGGCCACTGAGGGGTACATGAGGTTGTTCAGCGTGGGCGTGCCTATAAGGCATCCCCTTGACTTCCAGAACTCCTTAATGGCGGCGCTCATCGGAGTGGCCCTCAGTTTTATGACCTTGCACCCGACCCCCTCGTCCTTTATCCCCTCGGCTATCGGCAGAGACATTTGCTTTGTGCTCTCCCACATCGTGTCGTAGATTATGGACACGCTGAGGTCAGCCTTGCCTTCTGCCATGTCAAGATACATCCGGAGAATCCTGCCGGGGTCTGACCTCCAGATTACGCCGTGGTCAGGGGCGATGATGTCTATCTCAAGCCCCAACTTCTCGATTTCAGCAATCTTTGCCTTTATAATCTGCCCAAAGGGCATCAGGATGTTTGCGTAGTAGTCCACAACTGCATCATCGAGCGCTGAGGCGGACTCGCAGCCTATAAATTCGTCGTCAAACCTTGCGGACGAGGCTATATGCTGGCCGAACCCGTCCTGGCTGATTAAAACCTTATCCTCCTTTATGTAGGTCATCATAGAATCCGGCCAGTGAAGCATAGGGGTCTCTATGAAAAGCAATGTCCTTCTGCCTATGTTCAGGGTGTCGCCGGTCTTTACGACCCTTATGTTCCACCGGGACAGGTCAAAGAACCTTCCGAGACCCTTCCTGCCCTTCTCCGTGATGTATATGACGGCATCGGGAGACATCTCCATTATCCTGTCTATGCTCGTGGCGTGGTCGTTTTCAATATGGTTTATTACCACATGCCGTATCCTTGCGGGGTCAACGACGCTCCTTATGTTTCGTACGGTGATGTCCGCAAAATCGTATTTGACCGTGTCAAGGAGCGCCGGCTCCTCGTCCATTATGAGGTAGTTGTTGTAGGATGTGCCCCGCGGGGTTACATAGCCGTGGAAATCCCTTACAGCCCAGTCAACCGCGCCGACCCAGTATATCCCGTTTTTAACTTCTACCGCCTTCATTCCCCCTCCGTTTCCCGGCACAGCCGAAGGCTCGTAGAGAGGATTCCCCGGCATACGGCCTCGGCCAGGCCTCAACTCAGCCGAAGGCTCGTAGAGGGGATGCCTTCTCAACCCCTTTTTAGTGGGCATGCCCTGAGTCGTCTTTATCTTTGCCCTTATCTTTGCCCTTGTCTTTGGCCGGGGCTTCCTTTTTCTGCATCATGCCGCAGCCCATATCCTGCATCATGCCGCAGCCCATACACTGCATCATCCCATGGGCCATGTCCTCCTTCTCAATGAGCGCGCTCAGTTTTGTCCTCTGCTCAGGGGTGAGCTTTGACTTTACAGCCTCCATTGCCTTTATTGCCGAAAGCCTTATCTCTGTGCTTGCGGCCTCTGACTTTTTGAGCACCCCCTCTGCCGCCTTAATGTCCACGGGGTCTTTTGCAAGGATGTCGCTGAGGTCAACCTCTGCTATCTGCTTTTCCGCCCTATTTTTTATAAGTCCCTTCAGAAACCCGCTTTTTATATCCCTTACCGCGTCTTTCTGCTTTTCGTCAAGTCCGAGGCTCTGGAGATGCCCCCACAGCGGGTGGCTGTCATCGGACATCATCTTGGCCATCTGGCCCTTCATCCCCATCGGCTTCATGCCCGCAGCCATGGGCATATCTTCCGCATGGGCGGAGTACAGCCCCGGAAACACAAACGCCAAAACCAAAACCGCACTGCCTGCAAATGCCTTCATCTTAGTCCTCCTAATATGATTTTTATAAATTATACGCTGTAAAGCGGCGCTCCGCAATCCCTGATTTTATGTTAAAATTATTCCCATGAAAGAATATAGGCCCGTCAACCCCAAAAAGTTAAAGAGGTATTCGCTTAAGGACAGGCCCTCTAAGGTCGAGGTCTCTTACCTGTCGTCCCCTTATAAAAAAGGCGACACGTTCAGGCGTTTCCTTTCCTCTTTGCCGGACATACTCGGCTCAAAGGATTTCAAGGCCGTTACAGGGGCGATTGTCAGGGCGAGGAAAAACGGAAGGCCGGTTGTTCTGGGAATGGGCGCCCATCCGATAAAGGTCGGGCTTTCTCCGATAATCATAGACCTCGTGGAAAAGGGCATAATCACAGCGGTCTCCACAAACGGGGCGTGCATAGTGCACGACTTCGAGCTTTCCTATGCGGGCCGCACCTCCGAGGATGTGTGCGAGGGGCTTTGCACAGGGATGTTCGGCATGGTCGAGGAGACCGGTAAGTACATAAACAAGGCGGTAAACAGCGGGGTCAAGAAAGGCTTGGGCATAGGCGCCTCGATGGGCGCATTCATAGACAAGGGGAAGTTTAAGCACAGGGAGTTGAGCATCTTCAGGGCGGGCTATCTCAAGGCAATCCCCATGACCGTGCATGTTGCGCTGGGAGCAGACATCGTGCACATGCACCCGGAGGCCGACGGCTCCGCTATAGGCAAGGGGAGCATGAGGGATTTTCTTCTCCTTGCCTCGGTGCTCGGCGACCTTGAGGGCGGGGTCTATATAAATTTAGGCTCTGCCGTTGTCATGCCTGAGGTCTTTCTTAAAGCCCTTACGATGGCACGGAATCTCGGCGGCAAGACCGAAAACATCACTACAGTGAACATGGACTTCATCCAGCACTATAGGCCGAGGGAAAACGTGCTTAAAAGGCCCACCGCACTGAGGGGCTCATCATACGCCCTTACGGGACATCACGAGATAATGTTCCCCCTGCTTGCGGCGGCGGTAATCGAAAGCCTCTACATGCCGTCCGATTGATGTTAAACCCTGCTGGTTAGCGGCTATTTCTCAAGCCTCACGCCGAGGGCTATCTCTTCAAGCACCATGGCCACAATCTCGCACCTCTTGCGGGAGCCAGCGTAGCAGAGGGCCTCTCCGCTTGTGTGGGCCTCCCACGTTATATCCTCAGCCTTCGTGTGTGGGTATCCTGTGGCCTTCATGACCTGCCGGACCACCTCGTCAAACGTATGCTGCTCGTCGTTAAGCAGGATGACGTTCCACGGCTCTATGACAAACGTAGATGAGCCTTCCGCCGGAAATGCCTTTACGCCCATGGGAAGATTATATCAAAATATCTGCGGCCCTCAAAGGCCGAATCCATCCCCATTATCAGGCGGTGGTGCGAGAGGGGGGATTTGAACCCCCACAGGTTTCCCCACTGGATCCTAAGTCCAGCGCGTCTGCCAAGTTCCGCCACTCTCGCTTGAT
Source organism: Thermodesulfovibrionales bacterium (assembly GCA_030682405.1). Taxonomy (GTDB): domain Bacteria; phylum Nitrospirota; class Thermodesulfovibrionia; order Thermodesulfovibrionales; family JdFR-86; genus JAUXOF01. The sequence continues at coordinate 5,655 of JAUXOF010000035.1, read as the reverse complement.
TGAATTATAAGGCTTTTTCGGCATCCGGTCAAACATGTGAGATACCGAATGTAGCAGAATTGTAGCAGTCCCCTTTCCCGTCAATCTAAATATCATAACTTGTCACGGGGCTGATTAAGATTGCCTTTTACGCAGGAAAGGTATTAATATTACAATTATTTTCAGGGAGGTGGTATGCCTGGGACGAAAAAGGAAATTAAGCACCGCTGTAAAATCTCGAACAAATCAGAGAGACCTTGAAAGACATTATTATTGAAAATCCTATCCTCAACTCGCCCTTCGACGAGCCCAAACGTCATTTCAAATTCTCCAACGAAGGGATTACCAACGAGGTAGTCGAAGAGCGCCGCCTGAGTTCCTATTTCGTCCCCATAGCCAAGTCGAAGAAGAAGGGAAAGCAGCTTGTCATCGCAACCGAATGGATAGAAGACCGAATAGAGGAGAACCGTTTTATCAACGATGTCAGGCGGGCTGTTGAGAAATGGCGCAAAGGGGGATATGGCGGAATCACTAAGACAACGGCGCGTCTCATAGAGTACTGGACTAATCCAAAACGCGAGAAGAAGCTTTTTTTTTGCCAAATAGAAGCGCTTGAAACCGTTATATACATTACCGAGGTAGCCAAGAAACAAGGGGATACGTGGATAGAAAACAAGCTCAGGGAGTTTAATCAGGACGCAAACCCCGAGTTATTCCGCATTGCTCTAAAGATGGCAACGGGAAGCGGAAAAACCGTGGTCATGGCTATGCTTATCGCATGGCAGGCCCTGAACAAAATGGCTAATTCACAGGATGCCCGGTTCTCTGATACATTCCTTATTGTTACGCCGGGCATTACCATCAGGGATAGACTCAGAGTGCTCCTCCCCAATGACCCGCAGAACTATTACTGGCAGAGGGACATTCTTTCTTCCGATATGATGTCGGAGCTTGGAAAGGCGAAAATCCTTATCACAAATTTCCATGCCTTCAAGCTCCGCGAGACGGTTCAGGCAGGGAAACTTACAAAGAGCATTTTGAAGCAGGGCAACGGCGGCGCTTTCACCGAAACTCCCGACCGGATGGTGCGCCGTGTGTGCCGGGAACTTGGGAACAAGAAGAATATCATTGTTATAAACGATGAGGCTCACCATTGCTACAGGAGACGGCAGGGTGACGAAGAGGAAAAGCTAACCGGTGACGAAAGAAAGGAAGCCGAGAAGCGGGAAGAGGAAGCCCGCGTCTGGATTTCAGGGCTTGAGGCAGTCAAGGCAAAGATAGGCGCAAGGGCCGTATATGACCTCTCTGCCACACCGTTTTTCCTTCGCGGTTCCGGCTATTCCGAAGGCACGCTTTTCCCTTGGGTCGTGTCCGACTTTTCCCTTATTGACGCCATCGAATCAGGCATCGTTAAAGTTCCCCGCGTCCCAGTGGCAGACGATTCGATGACAGGCGAAATGCCCACATACCGCGACCTATGGCTCAGAATCCGGGAAGACCTCCCAAAGAAGGGCAGAAAAACAAAAGAGGTATCCGGCGAACCGAAGTTGCCTGCCGTGCTTGAAGGGGCGTTACAAAGCCTTTACGGCAATTACGAGAAGTATTACAGGCGATGGGAAGAAAATACGGAAGCACAGGCGCGGGGACAAACCCCGCCCGTGTTTATAGTCGTTTGTAATAACACAAACGTCTCTAAGCTTGTCTATGACCATGTATCGGGGTGGGAAAAGCCCCTGAAGGACGGTTCAACCGCAATAGTGGGCGGCAAGTTCAAGATATTCAGCAACGTCAAAGATGGTCAATGGACTGCCCGCCCGAATTCCATTTTAATTGACTCGGAGCAGTTGGAGTCGGGCGAGGCGATGAGCAAGGATTTTAAAGACATAGCCAAATATGAAATCGAGGAGTTTAAAGCCGACTATAGAAAGAGATTCCCCGGCAGAGACACCGATAAGCTCACGGATGAAGACCTGCTCCGCGAGGTAATGAACACAGTCGGCAAGCAAGGCAAACTCGGCGAGCATGTCAAATGCGTTGTCTCGGTCTCTATGCTCACCGAGGGATGGGACGCAAATACTGTTACTCATATCCTTGGCGTTCGCGCCTTTGGCACTCAACTTCTCTGTGAGCAGGTGGTGGGTCGAGGACTCCGCCGGAGGAGCTATTCGGTTAATGAAGGAGGAAGATTTGACCCCGAATACGCCGAGGTTTACGGCGTCCCCTTCTCGTTTATTCCTTGTTCCGGCTCAACCACAGACCCTAAGCCGGGGCCGATGCCTACCCGTGTTCGCTCCCTGCCTGAACGGATTGCCCTTGAAATCAACTTCCCGCGAATAACCGGCTACCGCTATGAACTTCCGGCAGAAACGCTTAAGGCAACATTTACGGATGATTCCAAAATGTCCCTTAGCACACAGGACATTCCCACAAAGACCGAAAACGCCCCTATAATCGGGGAGAAGAGCATCCATACCCTTGACGACCTCAAGGCTCACCGTGAGCAGGAGGTTGCGTTTCTTCTTTCCAAGCTCGTGCTTGAGAAATATTTTCAAGGAGACGACGGCAATTCCAAACCGTGGCTGTTCCCCCAGATTCTTCGTATATCGCAGGAGTGGATGAGGAAATGCCTTTATTGCGCGGATAACACTTTCCCACAGCTTCTGCTTCTAATCGAGTTTGCTCATGCGGCTGCCGAAAAGATTTACCTTTCTATTGTCCACGCGGACGGCGAGAGAGGAGCCAAACGGCTCTTCCCAATCCTCCGCCCATACGACACTGTGGGTTCCACCAAATATGTTGATTTCGATACCATACGTCCCGTCTATCCCGCAAGCCCGGAGAAGTGCCACATTTCTCATGTGGTGGCTGACACGGACTCGTGGGAGCAAAAGATGTCTCAAGCCCTTGAAGAAATGGACGAGGTTGTCTCATATGTCAAGAACCAAGGCTTGAACTTTACGATACCTTATCTCCTCAATGGCGACGAGAAAAACTACTTCCCGGACTTCATCGTCTGCATTAAAAACCCCGACGGAGAGGCAGTGAACCTTATCCTTGAAGTTACGGGCGAGAAGAAGAAGGACAAGGCGGTTAAGGTTGCCACCGCCCGCAACTTCTGGATACCGGCGGTGAATAACCACAGCGGGTTCGGCAGGTGGGGCTTTATAGAGATAACCGACCCGTGGGATGCAAAAAATACCATACGGAAAGCGCTGACACAAGGCGAATTGTTCGAGACCGATGACAAGACAGTCGCCTAAATACGACACATCCGGACTCATCGAGGCCCAGCACGAACCGGGCTCCCGTAGGTGTGTCCTCAAGAACAAGCTCGGCATCAAGAGCAGGCGAGAGATGGACAAGATAGAGGGTGAGGCAAAAGAAGCAGCCCTAAGGAAACTTGCCGGAATGTATTCCGCTAAGCACAAGTTCACCGCCAAAGATATATGCCGTGTCCATAAGGTGTGGCTTGGCGACATTTACGATTGGGCCGGCAATTACCGCCATGTCAATGTCAGCAAGGGGGATTTCCCATTTGCCGGTGCCGCACAGATTCCGCGTCTAATGAAGGACTTTGAGCGTGGAGCCCTCAAGGAATTCACCCCATGTGATTTCAAAACCATTGAGGAAGTGGCAAGAGCTATCGCCACAGTTCATGTGGAGCTTGTGCTCATCCATCCCTTTAGGGAAGGCAACGGCAGGGTTGCACGTCTTCTTGCCGATTTAATGGCCTTTCAATCGAACCTTCCACCGCTTGATTTCTGGGGCATCAGAGGGAAAAAGCGAACGGAATATTTTAAAGCAGTTCAGGAAGGGATGGACAGAAACTACCTTCCGATGACTGCCATCTTTAAAGATGTGCTTAGGAGGACTTTAAAGCAGCGCGGCGAGAGGAAGGCTTCCGCGGCGCGGTGAGCACCGTCCATGAGGTATCGCCGGGCTTGATACGGACGCCTTCGATGGCCGATGAGGAGGCTACAGAGATGAAGATAAGACGGCGGGACTCCTCTGTATCCCTTAGGTACGGGTTAGTCTCAAGTAAGGATTTGCGGTGCATGTAATATTATACTACACACGGCGGTTTTGTTAAAGCTGAAGGAGGTGGTCTAAGCATGGCTGGAAAGAAGAAAAACGGAAGCTCCTCAAGAGTTGAGAGCGTAAAGCATAAGGACAAGCGAAAGAACATCCCTACGGAGGAGTTGAGGGACTTTGTAAAGGAGGACGAGAAGTCCCCTAAGAAGGTTCTTTATCCGCGCGACCCGTCGCTTGACCCCCAGCTTGTATGGAAGGGCAAGGACGAGCAGGACAGTAAGGACTTGGAAGTTCCTGCCGTGCCGATTTACATTCAGGAGAAGATACACCCGCAGGCCATTGTGGAGGATGTGAGGGCATATGCCGCAAAGGAAAAGCCGGAAGAAAGCATGGCCCTGTTTGCGGATTTCAATAACATCTCATTTGAAGACCTCATAGAGTTCTACCGGCACGAGCAGAACTGGTCTAACCGGATGATACTCGGCGACTCTCTTCAGGTCATGACCTCCCTTGCCGAGAAGGAAGGACTTAAGGGCAAGGTGCAGATGATATATATAGACCCGCCTTACGGCATAAAGTTCGGGTCGAATTGGCAGGTCTCGACAAGAAAGCGGGATGTGAAAGACGGGAAGGCAGAGGATGCGGTAAGACAGCCGGAGCAAATTAAGGCGTTTAGGGATACATGGCAGTTGGGGATACATTCATACCTTGCTTATCTGAGGGACAGGCTTGTTGTGGCAAGGGAGCTTTTGACAGAGACCGGTTCTTGCTTTGTACAAATAGGGGACGAGAATGTCCATCTCGTAAGATGCCTTATGGATGAGGTGTTTGGGAGTGAGAATTTTGGAGCGATTATAGCATTCATAAAAACAGGTGCTACTACAGGAGAAAAACTTCCTGTGGTACTGGATTATTTGCTTTGGTATTCAAATAATATTTCATCAATGAAATACCGCCAATTATTAATTGAGCGTAATATTGACAGGAATGTTTTTGAAATGTTTCCATTTGTCGAGGAAAAGAATGGCGTTAGAAAACGATTAAGTGATGCAGAATTAGGTAATCCCGACTTGATAAAAAGAAATAATCTTCGTCTTTTCCAATTGCAACCATTACATTCCCAACATCCCAGTGAAACTCGTTCGCAACCGTTTTACTTCAATGGGAAAACCTATACTCCGCCGCCAAATCGTCAATGGGCAACATCAATGGCGGGGTTGGAAAGCCTTGCAGAACAAGGGCGTATATTTGAAAGTGGAAATACTATTCGTTATGTTCGGTATTTCGACGAATTCCCAGTAATGCCCCTGTATAATGCTTGGTTAGATACAGCTACCTTTATGCAAAGAAATTATATTGTTGAGACCAATCCCAAAGTCATCGAACGTTGTCTCCTTATGACCACAGACCCCGGGGACATCGTGCTTGACCCGACCTGCGGAAGCGGGACGACTGCATACGTAGCCGAACAATGGGGGCGGAGGTGGATAACCTGCGACACCTCCCGCGTCTCACTCGCCCTCGCCAGGACCCGCCTCATGTCCGCCCGGTATCCCTACTACCACCTTGCCGACTCACCGGAGGGGGTGAGGAAGGAAGCCGAGGTTTCTTTTGTTCGTCATTCCCGCGAAGGCGGGAATCCAG
>JAUXOF010000002.1 GCA_030682405.1 Thermodesulfovibrionales bacterium | reverse complement strand
AACGCAACCCTCACTGCCCCATCCGAACTTCTTAAGACGAAGAAGTTTATGCCTGTCCGTCCGTAGGAGAAGTACTTTGCATGCCCGTCGCCGACTGTGGAGACGGGTATCTTTACGACCCCGTCTGCGGCCTCGACAACTGTGAAGCCTCCCTTGCCGCCCGAGAATATGACGGCCCCTGCAAATGCCGCGGCAATAAGCGCCGCCGCAATCAGGGGCATCTTTCTCCCTTTTTTCGCGCCGCCTGCCACGACCGCCTGTTTTTTGTCCGGTTGCCTGCCGTCTATATTCAAATGCCTTTCCTCTGCCATGTTTCCTCCCTCATCCGGCTAATAGATAGACCGTATCCTGCCTGTTTTTTTATCGAAAATAACCCGGTCAACGAGCCTGTTGCCCCGGTATACGTTTGCCTTCAGGAACCTGTGCCTGACACTTATGTCCCTGACCGTAAGGCCTTTTCCGTTAAAGTATGCCCTTAATGCCGCAACTGCCTCCTCGTGCTTAAGCTGTTTTCTGCATACGCCGTAGTCGCTGCATGAGGGGCAGTAGTCGCCGTAAGGCGTGACGCCTTTTTCTATGGCCTCTCCTTGGTATGCGGTTTGGGCAAACGGAACCGCTACGTATGAAGACGCGGTGAAGGCCGCTATAAGTGCGATTATCAAAAGCCTGTTTTTCATATCTATCTTAATCTTAACAGTCAAATTTGAAGAAAAAATGAAGGGGGCCTCCGCCCCCTTCGGTTTGGTTATTACCCGCCGCACGGCCCCGGGCAATCCATCCCTCTGCCGCTGCCGCAGCCTTTGCCTCGGCCTTCGCCTCTGCCCATGCCGGGCCTGCCATCCGCCTTCAGTCCCTTGGCCTCAAGCTTCTCCCTGAGCGCCTCTAACTCCTTCTCTACCGCCTCGGCCTTCTCATACAGGCCCTTTCTTAATGCCTCCTTGAACTCAAACCTCTTTGCGTGCATCTCTTTTCTCAAGTCCGCAGTCTCGTCAAGGAGCTTCTGGTCTTGCTGGCTGTACTGCCCCCTCATCATTGGGCCGCCCCAGCCTTGGTCGTCTCCCCACATCTGCGCGTAAGAGACCGCGCCTATGGAAATCAACGCTAAGACGCTTAATGCTATTGCTGTCTTTCTCATCTTGTGTTCACCTCCTTTTTAATCTTAAGTTTAGATTACATCATAAGTTTGAAGATGCTGTGAAGGGATTATGAAAAGATTGTGAAGGGGCGCGTGTTAAAAGGGCGGTCGTGGCGGAGCAAGGAAAATTAAGCTAAAATAGGGACATCATGGCCCAAGGGGAAAAAGGCTCTATACTGATTGTGGAGGACGAGGCAAAAATCGCCGAAATCGTGAAGGCGTATCTTGAGAGGGACGGCTACAGGGTCGCGCACGCGGACACCGGAGGCAAGGCGCTCAAGCTCCTTAAGGAGCCGTTTGACCTCGTGGTGCTTGACCTGATGCTGCCGGACATGGACGGAGAGGACCTCTGTCAGCTCATCCGCGAGAACTCCGATGTGCCTGTAATCATGCTCACGGCAAAGAGCGCGGAGGAGGACAGGATACAGGGGCTCGGCCTTGGGGCCGACGACTATGTGGTCAAGCCCTTCAGCCCAAGAGAGCTTGTGGCCCGCATAAACGCGCACCTGAGAAGGACGAAGAAAACCCAAAAGACCCTGAGCTTCAACAAAGGCTCTTTGGTCATAGACGCGGCCAATCACGAGGCAAGGAAAAACAGCGGGACTGTCGTGCTCACCCCGACCGAATTCAGGATGCTGCTTGCCCTTGCGGAAAGCCCGGGCGCTGTAATGAGCAGGCAGAAACTCGCAAACATCGTCTCAGGCTATGATTTCGAGGGTTACGAAAGGACAATAGATGCGCATGTGAAAAACCTCAGGCATAAAATAGAGGACGACCCGAAAGGGCCTGTCTTCATAAAGACCGTCTACGGCCTCGGGTATAAGTTCATCGGAACAAAAGATGAGGACTAAGCTCTTTCTATCATTCCTTGCGGTAATCCTCATTGCCTTAGTCTCAAACCTCATCTTCCAGAGGCTCATCATCAGGGACTTCGGGGAGTACGTCAGGGGCGCAAAGGAAGACCGGGTCTACTGGGTGCTCGCCTCTATAGAGGGCAGCTACGCCGGGGCCGGGTGGGACATGGCCTCATTGAGCAATTCCCTGCACTGGGCTGCGATGCTCGGGTATGATGCAGAGGTGCGGGACTCAAGCGGCAAGGTGATGGCCGCAAGGGATGTGGTTGAGATGCTTTCGCCTGCCATGAAAAGTCGGATGGAGGCGCTTGTGCGCCTCCATGAGCCGGAGGGAGAGTTCGAGGAATACCCGCTTTATGTAGCAGGCGAGGAGATAGGCTCTCTCTTCATAAGGCCATTAGGGAGTGAGGGGCTTCTGAGGGAAAGGGAATGGGTGTTCCGAAAAAGGGGCAAGGACTTTCTCCTTATATCCTTTTTGATTGCAGGAGGCGGTGCGATTTTTCTCTCCCTTATATTCAGTCTCTTTCTTACGCGGCCTGTAAGGAGGCTTAAGCAGGCGGCGGAGGCGGTCTCGGAAGGGGATTTGAGCGTGAGGGTCAAATCAAAAGGCGATGACGAGATAGCGCGGCTTGCCGGATCCTTTAACCGCATGGTAGAGACGCTTCAGAGGGAGGAGGCATTAAGGAGGCATCTTACATCAAACATCGCGCACGAACTCCGCACCCCGCTTGCAGTCATAGAGGCAAATATAGAGGCAGTCATAGACGGCGTGATAGGGAGCAAGGAGGAGGGGCTTGAGAACATCAGGCTTGAGGTCCAAAGGCTTATAAGCCTCGTCGAGGGCATAGAGGACGTCACAAAGGCGGAGGCCGGCTTTTTTAAAAAGGCCGAATATGAGAAGGCCGGGCTGAGGGGCTTTCTTGAAGGCATAACCCAGAGCATGAGGCCGCTCTTTTTTTCAAAGGGCATCGGGCTTGATATCATAAGGGAAGAAGAGGTAGAGATTGAAACTGATACCTCAAAACTTGAAACCGTGATACGGAACATACTTTCCAATTCCCTCAGGCATACGCAAAAAGGCGGCGTGAGGGTTGATTACGGGACTGAGGGGAAGGGGTTTTTCATAGAGATATCCGATACCGGAGGCGGCATACCCGATGAAGACCTTCCGAAAATATTTACGAGGTTCTATAGGGGCAGGGGGTCCGAAGGCATAGGTCTGGGGCTTTCCATAGCAAAGGAGCTTGTGGACGTGATGGGAGGCAGGATAGAGGTCAAAGGCAGGCCGGGCGAGGGCGCTTCATTTAAGGTGAGCCTGCCTTTAAGAAAATAATTTTAAACACCCCCTTGTATCGGTTATAATCAGGCGACTGGAAAAGTAAAAGCCCTCTTTGTTACAATATAAAGCTTGAATCCGGGGGTCGCAGTTCCACCCCCCGGGGAAGGTCGTCCCCGATTAGCACCGGAGGTTTTTTATGAATTTAAAAGGTCAGGCCGCAATGGTTACCGGAGGCGCAAGGGGCATAGGGAAGTCCATAGCCCTCCTGCTTGCCTCGTCAGGCGCGGACATTGCAGTCGCGGACATAGGACTTGAGCAGGCCGAAGAGACCGCTGCCGAGATACGCGGCCTCGGTGTAAAGGCGGTTGCAGTTAAGGTCAATGTCTCAAGCCATGAGGATGTGGCAGGGGCATTTGAGGCGGTCATAAAGGAGTTCGGCAGGCTCGACATACTGATAAATAATGCGGGCATAACAAGGGATGCGCTCCTTATAAGGATGAAAGAGGAGGACTGGGACTCTGTGATGGACACCAACCTCAAGGGGGTTTTCCTGTGCTCTAAGGAAGCCGTCAAGGTCATGTCCAAGCAGCGCTACGGCAGGATAGTGAACATCGCATCCGTGGTCGCGTTCATAGGCAACCCCGGGCAGGCAAACTACAGCGCATCAAAGGCAGGGATAGTCGGCCTGACGAAAACCATTGCGAGGGAGTATGCAAGCAGGGGCATCACTGCAAACGCCGTTGCCCCGGGCTTCATAACAACCCTAATGACGGACGCCCTTGCCGAGAACGTCAAGCAGGAGATGATGAAGGCAATCCCTTCCGGGAGGTTCGGCACCCCTGAGGAGGTTGCGGATGCGGTCGCCTTTCTTGCATCCCCGGGCTCGGGCTATATAACCGGGCAGGTGGTGCATGTAAACGGCGGCATGTTCATGTGAGCCGGAATAAAGGTATAATGTAAGCCGTAAAAAAATTGGAGGTAATTTAACATGGAAGAAAAGGTAAAGGAGATTATAGCAAAGCAGTTGGGGGTCAACGTATCGGAGGTCACGCCGGATGCGTCCTTTGTGGAGGACCTCGGCGCCGATTCCCTGGATACGGTCGAGCTTGTCATGGCCTTTGAGGAGGCCTTTGACATCGAAATCCCGGACGAGGATGCGGAGAAGATAACAAAGGTAAAGGACGCAGTAGAGTACATACAGAACAAGCAGAAGTAATGGATTTAAGAAGGGTTGTAGTAACCGGCATCGGTCTTGTAACGCCTCTGGCAATAGGGACCGAAAAAAGCTGGGCCTGCCTGCTTGAGGGAAAGTCCGGGGTCAAGAGGATTACGCAGTTTGACGCTACGGATTTTCCGACCAAGATAGCCGGCGAGATAACCGGCTTTGAGCCTGCCGACTTTATAGACGCCAAAGAGATAAAGAAGATGGACAGGTTCATCCATCTCGCCCTTGCAGCCTCCCAGATGGCGATGGACGACTCCGGATTAAAGATATCAGGGGAGAACGCCGAAAGGGTCGGGGTCATGGTCGGCGCAGGAATGGGCGGGCTTCCCGCCATAGAGCGCTACCACAGCGTTTATCTGGAAAAGGGGCCTAAGAGGATTTCCCCGTTTTTCATCCCAATGCTCATCATCAACCTTGCATCAGGCCAAATATCCATACGCTTTGGGGCAAAAGGCCCTAACTCCGCGGCTGTCACTGCCTGCGCAAGCGGCAGCCATTCCATAGGCGACGCCTTCAGGCTGATACAAAGGGGCTATGCCGACGCCATGATAGCCGGCGGCACGGAGTCCGTAATAACCCCCATGGGCATAGGCGGGTTCAATGCGATGAAGGCCCTCTCCACCCGCAACGACGAGCCTGAGAAGGCATCAAGGCCTTTTGATTCCGAAAGGGACGGCTTTGTCATGGGCGAAGGCGCAGGCGTCCTGATACTTGAGATATTGGAGTCCGCGCAAAAAAGAGGGGCGAAAATCTATGCGGAGATATCAGGCTACGGCATGACCTCGGACGCATACCACATCACCTCCCCATCCCCTGACGGGGACGGAGCTGCAAGGTGCATGAAGGCCGCGCTTGAGGATGCCGGTATAAGGCCGGAGGATGTGGACTACATCAATGCCCACGGCACATCCACAAGGCAGGGGGATGAGCTTGAGACCAACGCCATAAAGAGGGTCTTCGGAGGGCACGCAAAGAGGCTTGCGATAAGCTCCACAAAGTCCATGACCGGGCATCTGCTCGGCGCATCGGGCGGGGTGGAGGCGGGCATAACCGTTCTGTCAATCCACCACGGGGTTGTCCCTCCCACCATAAACCTTGACAACCCTGACCCGGAATGCGACCTCGACTATATCCCCCATAATGCCAGAAAGATGACTGTCAACTGCGCCCTTTCAAATTCATTCGGCTTCGGCGGGACAAACGCCTGTCTTCTTTTTAAACGCCCCTGATAGCCGCATGCGCCAATATGATATAACAGAACTGCAAACGAGTTTGGGCTACGGCTTCAGGGACAAGTCCCTGCTTGAAGAGGCCCTCACCCACAAGTCATTTCATTACGAAAACCCAAAGGCAGCAGCCGAGCATAACGAAAGGCTTGAGTTTCTCGGAGACTCCGTCCTTGCGCTCGTGGTGATACGTCACCTGTTTAATTTAAAGGACCGCCTGTCCGAGGCTGTGATGTCGAAGATTAAGTCCCACATTGTAAAAGGCTCCGTGCTTTCCGAGATAGCAAAGGAGATATCCTTGGGCAACTACCTCAGGGTCGGAAAGGGAGAGGAGGAGAGCGGGGGAAGGCATAAAAAATCCCTCACCTCGGATGCCCTTGAGGCCGTCATCGGAGCGGTTTATATGGACGGGGGCATGGAGGAAGCCTCGGCAGTGATACTTAAGCTCTTTACGGGCAGGATTGAGGCCATAATAGAATCCGGCGATTTCATAGACCATAAGACCCGGCTTCAGGAGGAGACACAGATGAGGTTCGGCGTGCTGCCGGATTACCGCATTACCGGCACGGAGGGCAAGGAGCATAAGAGGATATTCACGGTGGAGGTATATATCGGAGGCAGGCATTCGGGAAGCGGAACGGGACGGACTAAAAAAGAGGCCGAATCGCTTGCCGCCAAAGAGGCGTTGGAAGGCCTGAGCGCAGGATAAAGACCCTCCCGCATATTGGGCCGGGGCATATGTTATACTATGACCACGGAGGTGGTCATATGGAGATTCTCTCTATAAAGGAATTCCGGGACAAGGCGACAAAGGCGTTAAGGAGCAAGGAGCCGCTTCTGATAATGCGCCGGGGCGAGGTGGCGGGCATATACTTTCCCGTGCCTCTCGGAGAAGCCCCTGTCGAGCTTAAGCGCGACGTATTCCGGAGTCTCACCGAGGCCATAAAGAAAGGCCTCTCCAAGAGGGGCGTCAGGGAGAAAGAAATCCTTGAAGACTTTGAAGGATTTAGAAAAGCTCGCCGTAGACGCTAACCCTCTGCTGTCGGCCATAATCGGCGGGGCCGCGAGGGCGGTTTTTTTAGGCGGTGAAGGCATCGGCTTTTATACGACCTCGTTTAACCTGAAAGAGGTAGAGAGGTATATACCCCGCCTGTCCGCCGAAAGGGACATCCCTCTTGACGACCTGTACCTCGCCTTTTCCATGCTTCCCGTGAACATCCGCGATGAGGATTTCTATAAATCGATGATGAAACGGGCCGGACGGCTGTTAGGAAAAAGAGACCCGGACGACTGCCACCTTCTCGCTCTCGGCCTAAAGCTCCGGTGCCCGGTATGGACTAACGACAGTGACTTCGAGGGGCTTGAGGTAAAGGTCTTAAGCACGACCGAACTGCTTAAGAGGGTTTTAGGGCGATAGAAATATTCAGCCACGCCCCCTTGCGCGCCCCTTTTTTTTGTGATAAAAGTTTTATAAATATGACGGCAATCATAAAAAACCGTCTCCATCTGTTGTAAGGTTTAACCGAAAGGGGGGAGAAGATGAAGATTCAAAAGGTAACCGGGCCTCTGGCCCGTGATAAAGGTTAAAGAGGAGGCAATATGAGAAAACCAGCGATTGACTTTGGTTTGTGCGAGGGCTGCGGCTCCTGCTCCGCCGTATGCCCTGAGGTCTTTGAGACAAGGGACGACGGCAAGGCATACGTCATCGGCGCGGACAAGTGCAATACATGCGATTGTCAGGAGGCTGCGGACATATGCCCTGTTCAGGCAATCATCTTCTTCGAGGAATAAGGGCGTTCCCTTTGTGGTAAAATCCAGTTGTGGTAAAATTAAGCATGGGCCGCGGTTTCACTCTCATCGAGACCATAATGGTGATTGTCATCGCCTCCATCCTCGGCATCGCTCTTTTTATGAGATGGGGGCCCTCGGATGCCGCAAGGCTTGAGGCGGCCGCAAGGAAAATCTCAGGGGACATAAGATATGCGCAGAAGCTCTCCATTTCAACCTATGAGATGGCAGGGGTTCTGTTCGATGCAAACGGCTACAGCGTCTATGCCATAGTAAATTCCGCAGCGCTTGCAAACAGCCCCGGAGGCCCATGCTCAAAAGACGCCTCAGGCAAATTCGTCGTTGATTTCAGAGAGGACAGATGCAGCGATTTCTCAGGCGTTACCATCACCCCTCCTCTGGCCAACCCTCTGGCCTTTGACACCATCGGCAGGCCGATTAACAATGCAACAGGCGCGGCCCTAAGCACGCAGACAGTGGGAGTGAACTATAAGGGGGCGAAAAACATATCCATAGAGGCGGTTACAGGCCGGGTGAGCTATTGAGGGTGAGCTATTGAGAAGGCTCTCAGAGAGGGGCTTTACGCTCATAGAGGTGATAATGATAATCGTTGTTGCAGGAATAGCAATCCCGGTTCTTGTCATGCTTATGGGCAGGCAGGCGCAGCTCGGCGTAAACCCGGAACTCAGCGTTACGGCATCCAACTTGGGTCAGTCCCTCATGGAGGAGATAAAGTCAAAAAGCTTTGCCGGAGCAGGCGCGTACAACGGATATTCGGATGCGCCGTCAGTAGGCGGGGTTCAGTATGAAAGAACGGTTGAGGTCTGCTATGTGCCGGGCACGGACCTGAACAACACATCTTCCTGCGGCGTTGCCACCAAATACAGGCGCATAAAGGTGAGGGTGTCATATGCCCTTCCTGAGAACAAACAGTCTTATGCAGAGATTGTAACCCTGATGACGGATTACGCAGAATGAAGGGGCTGAACTATAGAGGCTTTACGCTTATAGAGGTCGTCATAACCATGGTGCTTGTGGCCATAATCGCGTACATACTCGCCGACGCCCTGCGCACCGGAGTAAATGCCTATATTATCACCGACCAGAGGAAAGAGGCCCTTGATGCAGGCAGGGTTGCGATGGAGAGGATGACGAGGGAGATACGGGGCGCAATGGCGGTTAATTCCGTGTCCGCTACGGAGTTCTGCTTTAAGGCCATTGACGGCACAACGCTCGGTTTCAGGCTGTCTGGAGGCAATATCCTAAGGAACAACGGCTGGACGTCGTGCCCCCCCACAACAGGCGGCACGGACAACACCCTCGCCTCTGACATATCTCTGCTTTCGTTTGCGCGCGTGCTAAACACGGTGATAATAGACCTTACATCAACCGTTTCCGGGGAGGCCGTGCCGCTTCGCTCAATGGTATGGTTGAGGGGTACCCCATGATTAAATGCCTTTGCAAAGAAAGCGGCCTTTCCATAATAGCCGTCATCCTCGGCCTCCTGATACTCTCGGTCTTCGGCGCGGCGGCAGTCTCCATTATAAGCACGCAGGCAAACATAAGCCTTCAGGAGGAGCAGGGGCTTCAGGCATTCTATATAGCCGAAGGCGGGCTTCAGTATGCCCTTGCAAACCGCACTTATTGCAACTATAACACCCTGTCTTTTGACCTCGGCGAGGGGAGCTTTTTCGTCAACGCGGTCTTCTCAAACGCGGTTTTAAGCGGGAACATAAGCAACACCGCAACCACGGTCTATCTTACCTTACCACCGCCCCTGATGGGTTTTACAAACTCAGGCTTTACAATCCCCGGGACGGTCGGGATTGACTCGGAATACCTCTTCTGCACAGGCAGTATAAGCAACAGCTTTGTCGGATGCACCAGAAACTATTTAGGCTCTGGATTTGCCAATCACATCAGTGGCGCGGCAGTTACGCAGTGTGCGGCGAGGTCAACAGGCACAGTATCTAAGGGTCTCCTCTCAGGAAGTGTAAAAAGGGTTACACAAATAAATGTGGGACAGTAAGGCATGAAAGGCAGGCATAAGGCGGTGAAAACGATTTTGACGGTTATGCTTTTTTTAGCGCTTTTTGCGGCTGTTTTTTCAGGGAGCGCATTTGCGGCAAGCCGGGTCGGCTATTACACAATCACTCTACCCGCGGACACGGCAACCACAATGGGAGATTCGTCTTTTACCATGCCCATAACCGTCAACAACCTTGCCACATCCACAGGCTCTATAGCCTATGTGCGCCTTGAGTTTAATACCTCTATTTATGATGTAAGCCTTTCCGGCTCTCCCCCTTCGGGCTGGACGCTTGCCAATACCAATAACGGCGAGGGACACGCCTTTGTACTGTTCACGACTACGACTACTCCGATTGCGCCCGGAGGGAGCCAGACATTTACAGTCACGCTTACGGGGAGGAGCGCGACAAATATTTTTTCCGCCGCCTCCGACCAGACCGACACCCTTGACTACGGCTCAAATAGGACTGTTATGACCGTCGGCCCCTCTTTCAATAACAACTACTTCGATAAAAACGCCACCGGAAACGCGGATACATGGAAGAGGAAGGCGCTTTACTCCTCCATCTCAGCCACCCCTGCGTCTATCGGAAGCGGAGGCACGATAACCGTGATACAGACAGTTGTAAACAGGTCAAACACAACACTTAATAATGTCCAGCCCGTAGGGAACCCGACCATAACTACCACAGGCACGGCAGGCGCAACGCTTCTAAGCGGCCCTGCGCCATCGTCCGTGGCTTCAATGGCAGCCGGGGCCTCTGAGACATTCACATGGACTTATACGGCAAGCGGAAGCGGAAGCCTCCAGTTTTGCAACTCGGCAAGAAACGGCACAAGCACAGCCACTTCCAAAAACTCATGCTCAGGCTATGTCGCTGTCGGGGATTTCACTGCATACCTTACGGTCACGCCCTCGCAGATAGTGAACGGGCAGTCAGTAACCGTCACGATGACCGTTACGAACAACGGCTCTGCCTCGATACATAACATAAGGCCAACGCTCAACCCCCCTGCGGGAAGCACAAATGTCTCAGGCCCCACACCGGCAAGCATAGGGAACCTTGCCGGAGGCGGGGCTTCCTCAACCTTCCAGTGGGTTTACACCCTTACCGGAAGCGTGGGCACCACCTTCACGTTTTCAGGGTACGCCCGGGACCAGAACGACACGGGCCAGTACTCCCTTCCCAACCCCACATACTCCAATCAGGTTGTCATCTCAGCATACTCAGTGAGCGTCAGCCCGACGGACGTGCCCTCAGGCAGCGCTAATGTTACGCTCGCGTTCACAGTGATAAACAACGGAGGCTACCCGCTCCGGCAGATAAAAATCACCTCGCCGAACACCTCGTTCGTATATAACGCGGCATCGGGCGGATGCTCGGGCGCGTGGACGGTCACTACCGGTGGCACGCCTACATGGACGAACTTCTGGACGGGCGCGGACTACGTGCCGGTGGGCGGCTCCTGCACATTCTCAGTCAATTATTCGAGCGTCCCGACCGTGTCGTCAAATACGGATTACAACTTCAGGCTCGACATCTGGGACACCCAGACCCCCACAAACGGCGAACCGAGGGCGAGCCTCGGGGTCATCGTGAAAATCACCGTATACACGATAGCCCTCGTTGCAGGAGAATACTCGCTGAACCCTAACTGCGTTACGACATTAACAGCCACAGTAAGCCCTGACCCTGGTGACGGGAGCATAGTGAATTTCCTTGAGACCGCAGGCACGCTTGACCCGCACACGTCCGCCACCACAAGCGCTCAGGCCCAGAGCACCCTTAGGGCGCCTTACCCATACAGCGCCTCCATCACGAGCGCGGATGTAACCGCCTCTTATAGCGGCGGCTCAGACGGCGTTACCATAACCTTTTTAAACGGCACGGCTTGCGCAACAGGGGTAAGGATACTGGACTGGCGAGAGGTCATAAGATAGGGGGTCTATGCCCCTGAAATGTAATTCTCAACCGCTTTTATATATTCAGGGTAAAGTTCTTCAGCCGTCTTCACCGCGTTCAAAATCAATGAATGGTCAAGGGAATCATATTCATGGACGAGCCTGTTCCTTAGCCCGGCAGAGGGGGCAAGGGTCTCGGCAAGCTCAAAGCGGATAATTTTCATTTCCCCTAATTTTATGAAGCTCTCATAGTAATTATCAGGCACCATATTGCCTGTTTGAACGATTATATGGGCGTTTATGTCTATTGCAGCCTCGATTATCTCCTGAAGCAGCCGTTCCGTCGCCTTCCTTTTATAAAAATCCTCGATGTATTCCTTGACGGTTAAGGTTTCAATAGGCTCGAGCGCTTTCAGGTTTTCGGCTATGCCCGCAAGCTTCCTTCGGATTATATCCTTATCGAGGGGGCTCATGCCCGCAGCCTCTGTTTAAGGAAAAGTCCAAGCCCCTCTGCGCGGGCATCGCGCAGTTTCTTTGTGTCAACATAGACCCTGAAGGCGAGAGAACAAAACTCGTTGAAAATGCCCGGAGACCTTTCATAGAGGACTTTACCGGTTCTAACTATGGAATACCTCAAAAGCGGGCTTGCGCGCCTGAGGTCAACCACATCAATATTATCGGTTCGGAGAAGCCGGACAGCGCTGTTTGTAAGGCCGAGAACGTCTGCCGGGCCGTCAAAGAGGAATGCAAGGTCAAGGTCGCTTCTCTTATGAGCGCCGCCTGTAAGGGCGGAGCCGAACAGAAGGACGAGTTTCAGCCCTGAGGCCTTAAACAAGGGGGAAAGCGCCTCTGTGATTTTTTCCTGCGAAAACGTCTTCCCTGTCCCGGCCATGAAGGTATTTTTTCACAAT
The DNA here is from genome assembly GCA_030682405.1 of Thermodesulfovibrionales bacterium. Taxonomy (GTDB): domain Bacteria; phylum Nitrospirota; class Thermodesulfovibrionia; order Thermodesulfovibrionales; family JdFR-86; genus JAUXOF01. The sequence continues at coordinate 6,113 of JAUXOF010000002.1, read as the reverse complement.
CATATGATAAAAGCAAGGATTACCTGTGGCCGCAGCCCCCTAAGTCCTTGACTTTAGCCGGATTCTTGGTAAACTTATCGTATGCAGTTCAAAGGCGTTCTCATATTCAACGAGGATACCGAGGAGAGGAAGATGTTGAGCCATCTCCTCGGCGCGCACGGCATGACCGTGTTTGAGACCTCCCGCGTGCTTGAGGCGGTTCATATCTTAAAGACAAACGACATAGGGGTGGTGATTGCGCCGCAGAGCTTAAACGGGGTTGAGGCCCCTGAGTTTAAGGAGCTTATAGAGAAGTCCCGGCCCGGCGTCAATGTCCTTTTTATAGGCGCCTGCGCGGACAAAGGCATAGCGGTCGGCAAGGAGGAGTTCTGCGACTTCCTCCGGAGGTCCATGAATATGGAGACCGAACTCCGCAGCGAGGCCGAGGGCCTAAAGCAGTTCTTCTTTGCATTTGCAGAGCGGCTGATACAGATATTTGAGGTAAACAACAGGTATTTCTTCAACAACGACCACATGGTGGCAGGGCTTTCAAGGAAGATAGCCCAAAAGATGGGCCTTGATGCGGACATGGCGGATGCCGTCAGGATGGCCGCACTTCTAAGGGACATAGGCAAGGTGGGCATACAGCAGCAGCTTCTGGAGGAGAAAAAGAGGCTCACCCCGCAGGAACTCATCCCGATTAAAAACCATCCCATCAACACCGTGCAGATACTGAAGCAGATTAAGTTCCCGTGGAACGTGGACTCCATAATCGCCCAGCACCACGAGCACTATGACGGCGGGGGCTATCCTCTGGGTCTTAAGGGCAGGCAGATATCCCTCGGAGCGCGCATAATAGGCATAGCCGATTCCTTCTATGCCATGACCACTGACAGGCCGTACAGGATGGCTGTTTCAAGGGACGAGGCTGTTAAAGAGATACTGAAAAAAGCCGGAAGCCAGTTCGACCCTGAGGTAGTGGAGGTCTTTTTAGGGGTTATCAGGGAAGACGTCCCTGAGCCGGGCGCCAAAAGGTCCATCCTCATCCTTGAGCGGCAGCCCAACATATCGGCCCTCATCAGGCTGAGCATAGACGCAAAAGAGGCGGATATCACCCATGCCGCAAACAGCTTTGACGCCCTCCGCCACGCCCGGCAGAAGTCTCCTGACCTCGTAGTGGCCGATGTGGAGATATTGGACAGGGATGCCTTTTTGCAGTTTTACACCGTTACGCAGGAGATTGCGTCAATCAGGAACAAGCCGTTCATCTTCATAGTCCCGGACAAGGACTACCCTATGAATTTCAAAGGCAGGAGGCTTGAATATGTCATAAAGCCCCTGAACATTACGGAGCTGACCGCAAAGATAGCATCCATGCTTGAGGACAAACCCGAGGCCGCTGCAGGGCCGCCCCATGAGGAGGCAAAAGGGGTTACAGGGACTCTCAAGGACTTCAGCCTTACGGATATAGTGCAGATATTGAATCTGGGGCTTAAGACCGCAAAGGTCGAGATTGTAAACGGCAGCAGGAGGGGAATCGTTTACCTGTTCCACGGCAGGGTGGTGCATGCCGATGCCGGGGAGTTTAAGGGCAACAGCGCGTTTTTTGACATGGCGGGATGGGAGTCCGGCACTTTCCAGATACTCCACGGCCAGAGGCCCTTTGAGGAAAACATAACCATGGACACGATGCACCTGCTCTTAGAGGCGTCCCGTATCATTGACGAGGCAAAGGAGGGCCGCGGCGGCTGAACCGCACCGCAAACCGGAATCAGCGGTAGCGTGCCTTATTATATCAAAGAGTTTGCGTGCCGGCAGCGTCAAGAATCTTTCGCTCATTTCCCTTCCCTTACGCACCCCCTCACCCCCTAATGACAGCGTTTTATGTTTTAGGTTAAAATAAACCCGGCCTTACGGCCGGAAGGAGGAGCGATGAACAAGGACAAGATTAAGGCCCTTGAGATGGCCATCTCGCAGATAGAGAAGAACTTCGGCAAGGGCGCCATAATGAAGCTCGGCGGGCAGGACTTGGCCGAGGGGCTTCAGATAATACCCACAGGCTCCCTGACCCTTGATATCGCAACCGGCATAGGCGGCTTTCCGCGCGGGAGGGTCGTAGAGATATTCGGCCCTGAGTCCTCAGGCAAGACAACGCTTGCGCTTAATGCCATCGCACAGGCGCAGGCCACGGGAGGGACGGCCGCATTCGTAGACGCAGAGCATGCCCTTGACGTTACCTACGCCAAAAAGCTCGGGGTCAACATTGACGAGCTTCTCGTCTCCCAGCCGGACACAGGCGAGCAGGCCCTTGAGATTACCGAGACCCTCATAAGAAGCGGGGCAGTGGACATAGTGGTCATAGACTCGGTGGCGGCCCTTGTGCCAAGGGCCGAGATAGAGGGGGATATGGGGGACTCACTTCCGGGGCTTCAGGCAAGGCTCATGAGCCAGGCCCTGAGGAAGCTCACCGCCGCAATCTCAAAGTCCCTGACGACAGTGATATTCATAAACCAGATACGGATGAAGATAGGAGTGATGTTCGGAAGCCCGGAGACGACGACAGGGGGCAATGCCCTTAAGTTCTATTCCTCCATGAGGCTTGACATCAGGAAGATAGAGACCCTGAAGGATAATCAGGAGACCATAGGCGGAAGGGTCAGGGTCAAGGTCGTAAAGAACAAGCTTGCGCCTCCTTTTAAGCAGGCGGAGTTTGACGTATATTTCAACGAGGGGATATCCAAGGCCGGAGAGCTCGTGGACCTCGGCACGGACAAAAAGATAATAGAGAAGTCCGGGGCATGGTACAGCTATGCAGGTTCAAGGATAGGCCAGGGGAGGGAGAACGCAAAGGAATTCCTTAAAGGCAACCCCGAACTTGCAAAGGACATAGAAGACAAAATAAAGGAGGCTGTAAAGAAATAATTATGGATGTAAACGCGCTGCTTAAGGATGCGGTTGCACAGGGCGCATCGGACATACACATAAAGGTCGGCTCACATCCGATATTGAGGATTCACGGCAACCTCGTCCCCTTTGCCTCTGCCCCTAAGCTCACCCACGAGGATGTTGTGAAGACGGCGTTTGCGGTGATGACCCCTGCTCAGGGGGAGGTTTTCAAGAAGAAAAACGATATTGATTTCGCTTACAGCATACCCGGACTCGGCAGGTTCAGGTGCAATGCATTTGTGCAGAGGGGTTCCGTAGGCGTTGTCTTCAGGGCAATCTCCATGAAGATACCGGGCATAGAGGAGCTAAACCTGCCTGTGGTCCTAAAAAAGCTGGCAGGAGAGGAAAGGGGACTTGTGCTCGTCACAGGCACAACGGGCAGCGGCAAATCCACAACGCTCGCGGCCATGATAGACCTCATAAACAGCTCCCGCACGGTCAATATCGTGACCATAGAGGACCCTGTAGAATACCTCCACAAGGATAAAAAAGGCATAGTCAACCAGAGGGAAGTCGGCACGGACACGGAGTCATTTGCAAAGGCCCTGAGGGCTGCCCTCAGGCAGGACCCGGACGTGATACTCGTGGGCGAGATGAGGGACTTTGAGACCATCCAAACCGCAATGAGCGCGGCCGAGACCGGCCACCTCGTCTTCAGCACCCTGCACACGCTTGACGCCTCGGAAACCATAAACAGGATAATCTCGGTCTTCCCGCCCTATCAGCATAAGCAGGTGAGGATGCAGCTTTCCTCAATCCTTAAAGGAATCATATCCCAGAGGCTTGTGCCGAGGGCGGACGGAAAGGGCAGGGTGCCTGCCGTGGAGGTGCTGATAGCGACCGCAATGATACGGGACTGCATCATAGAGCCGGACAAGACAAAGATGATACCAGACGCCGTTGCGCAGGGCAAGGTGCACTACGGCATGCAGACATTCGACCAGTCGCTCTTTGACCTGCTGAATTCCGGGATGATAACGTACGAGGAGGCCCTGAGGTGGGCGACAAACCCCGACGACTTCAAGTTGAAGGTAAGGGGCATTCGCTCGACATCAGACCTGACGACGGAAAGCGACAAAGTCCCCGGGGGGTTCAGTGCGATGCCGGGCATAGACAGGTTCTCGAAATAGCCGCATATGCCGGGAAGCGCCGGTCCTCAGGACGCCCTTAAATACGCTTACAGGCTTCTGAGCGTGAGGGGGAGGAGCCAAAAGGAACTCTCCGCAAGGCTCAGGCAGAAGGGGTTTGCCCCGGAGGATGTAGGGGATGTCATAGCCCGCCTTCTCGGGCTCGGGTATCTTGACGACAGGGCGCGCGCCCTGTCCCTTAAACAGACCGCGCTTGAGGGAAGGCTCATGGGCCGGGCCGGGGCGATAGAGTATCTTAGGCGGATGGGCATCGGGAGGCAGGAGGCCGAAGATACGGTGCAGGATTACGACGAGCTTCAAGGGGCGCTGAGGCTCGCCGAAAAAAAGCTCAAGGCCATGGGAGCCTGCCCGGAGGATGTGAAAAAAAGAAGGCTTATAGGCGCGCTCAGAAGAAAGGGGCATTCCGCAGAGACGATAAAAAGGGTTATGAGGATTACTGAGGAGGATATATGAAAAACGCGCTCGCTGTGATTATCGCGGGCCTTTTGCTCTTTGGCTGCTCAAAGGCCGTGCGGTATTCGCCCGGCGAGATACAGGGCTTCCCACCGGCGGTGCAGGAGGAGATAAAGGCCGGCGAGATATCTCACGATATGACAATGGTTCAGGTCAGGTACGCATGGGGCGGGCCTTCCGAGGTCGTTCTTCACAAACCAGAGGACGGCAAGCACACGGAGGAATGGGTCTACGGCAAGGGGCTTTATAATGTGCGCCTCATCTTTACGGACGGCGCGCTTACGAAGATAATATCGGTCAAGCCGGTTGTGCAAAAACCTAAACAGTAAATAATTATGAAAAGCGCGGACATAAGAAAGCGGCGTTTTCGGATGGATGCTTTTGTTATAATGCAGAAAGGTTCCTACACATGATTACATCATACTTGAAAAACGCCACCTGTTTGAAAGAATTGAAAGCGGCAGAGAATGAGTCTCTCGATTCAATCATCCTCATAAGTTCTTATCTTCTAAGCAAGCGGAATGAAGATGTTTTGGCGGAATTACTATCGCATAGCGTCAGGGTTCTTAAGAAGACCGGCATCCTTATGATACAGGGAACGCCGGACAAATTGCCTGAAGTTGTCCAGCCGCTTATGAGATCGATGTTCTTTAAATACTGGGTAGCCATTGAATCTGAAACCGTCGAAAGCAAATCCGGGCTTCCTACACGTCATGCAGCATTGGTCATATTTTCAAAATCAAGAAACTCTTTCGAAATTAACAAAGTGCGTTTTCCCCATCAATACTGTAGTTTCTGCAACCAAACGTTAAAGGACTGGGGTGGTAAATCTCACCTGAGGAACCCCATTGGTTACGTAATTTCAGACGTTTGGAAAGATTTGCCAAAAATTAACAACTATACGCGTCTTTCTTTGCCTGCGCTTCAAGTTGCGCTTCATCTTATCATTGACGCTGATAATAAGGGTAAACGATGCTTTATACTACCTTATGAAGGCATCAGCTTTACTGCAGAGGATAGTTTGCAGCCTGTTTTATCGGGCTTTAAGCCTAATTTTCATAACTTCACTAAAATCAATTCTACTGATGAGCGGCATCTGGATATTGTCCACAACGGAGATGCCGTTGAAATCCTTAAGAAGTATCCCGATAATTCAATTGACCTTGTATTTGCCGATCCTCCTTATAATCTCGACAAATTCTATAATACGTACAATGACGGAAAAGAGGAGCTTAAATATATAGAATGGTGCAACTCATGGCTCTCGGAGTATGTACGTGTGCTTAAGCCTACGGGTTCTTTATATTTACTAAATCTTCCCAAATGGGCGGTGCACCATGCATCTTTTTTAAATAAACACCTTTACTTTCAGAACTGGATTGTTTGGGATGCAGTATCAGAGCCTCGAGGCAAAATAATGCCCGCACACTATTCGCTTCTTTTTTACACAAAACACCCGACGAAGTTCACATTCAATTATAATGCCCTAAGCCCGCTTAATACACCTTCATTTTGTCTGAGGTCGTCATGTATAAAGAAAAGGAAAGCTCAAGGTATTGACCCTAAGCTACCCCTGACGGATATTTG
>JAUXOF010000077.1 GCA_030682405.1 Thermodesulfovibrionales bacterium | reverse complement strand
CGCCAGTTCAATGAGGAAGTGCAACACTTGGGGCTACGAAGGAGTTACCCTAAGTGTTTATGGAGAGACGATATAAGCAATTAAGTTTACAAGAGAGGGACAGGATAACGGAGTTGAAGGCAGGGGGTTTTAGTCTGAGGGCGATTGCAGAGGCATTAGGGCGGTCGCCGAGCACCGTAGCACGGGAGGTGGAGCGTAACAGTTCGCCAGCCTACATGCTTTACATGAGCCATAGGGCACACGATAGGGCGGTAAAACGGAAGGAGGAATCGGCAAAACGTCCGAGGCTCAAGGACAAGGAGACCGAGTCATATGTCCTTGAGAAGCTTTCAATAGGCTGGTCTCCCGAACAGATAGCAGGCAGAATAGGCATGGAGCGGCCGGGACTGAGCATCAGCCATGAGGCAATCTACCAGTATATCTACCATCCCAAGACCGAGGGGAGGGAATATCTTATACGCTGTCTAAGGCGAGGACACAGGAAACGGAAGGTAAAGGGGGTGGGAAGAAAGGAACGGAAAACCAAGATTCCCAATCGTATCCCGATAGAGGAGCGTCCTCTGTCGGCAGACAACCGCAGCAGGTTCGGACATTGGGAAGGGGACTCGTTGGTGTCGAGGAAGAGCCTTGTTGCTCTTAACACACTGGTTGAGAGAAAAAGCAGGCTGCTGCTTATAACGAGGCTTGACCGTAAATCGGCTGAGCAGACCTCTGAAACCGTGAAACGCAGGCTTGGAGGGCTTCCAAAGAGTTCCAGACGCACACTGACTCTTGATAACGGCTCTGAGAACGCCGGGCATCAGGAGATAACAGAGGCCATCGGCACACGGTGCTATTTCGCCCGACCCTATGCCTCGTGGCAGAGGGGCACGAACGAGCACATGAACGGGCTGGTCAGATGGTACTTCCCGAAAGGCACGGACTTTGGTAAAATAACTGATGAGCAGGTGGCAAGGGTGGAGTCATTGATTAACACGAGACCCAGAAAATGCCTGGGCTACAAAACGCCCCTTGAAGTCGCATCTGTTGCACTTCGAGGTTGAATGTAGGAATGAAATATCTACCTGTTCTTTGAGAATGTTAAAAGGAAGGATATTTATTTCAAATTCACTCATAATCTCTCATTTCGCTTTGCCGCCCATGAAGTGATTATATAGTTTTTGCTCATCTTGGCAAATTTTATCATACACACTCGGGTTTTTCACAGCTTTTATATCTGTAATGCCCCCCCTAAAGTCAAGACATATTTCGCCGGAAAAGGTGTAGAGGCGGCCATCTGATTGAAAACGGCTTCGTAGAATCGCCGTATTCGAGCTATCTCGACCCGACCCATAACGTAAATTTAAACGGCTTGTCCCCTAAGGTCCAACTCTGCAATTTCGCTTAGAAGCAACTCCTTCTTGCTCACGGCTGCCTCCTTGAGAAAATGGTAACACGTTTTGCCCCAGCGAGTCCAATAGTGATAAAGAGCCGGAGAGGAGGCTTGATAGTCCGCATCTATGGTAAATTAAGTGATGAGACTGCTTCTTGTGTCGCCCCCTTTCGGAGAGAAGGGGCAGATGTCAAAGGGCCTGCCCATAGCCCCGCCAGTTCTCGAATACCTCGCAAGCCTTACATACAAAGTAAGGCCCGGCATAGAGGTAAAACTCATTGATGCAAACAAGGAGCCATTCGACCCCGCGGAGGCGGATGCCGACCTCATAGGGTTTACCGTGCTTACGCCGCAGGCCCCGTGGGTTTACAAAACTGCGGATGCGCTGAGGGCGCGGGGCAGGAAGGTCGTCTTAGGAGGCATCCATGTTACTGCCCTTCCTCGTGAGGCAGCGGCCCATGCGGATGCGGTGGTTGCGGGAGAGGCAGAGGGCATATGGAAGGGGCTTTTGGATGATTTTGAGGCCGGCGCCCTGAGGCCCCTCTACGAAGGCCCGCTCCTTCCGATTACCGACATCCCGAAACCGGTAGCAAACCTCTGGAACACAAAATATGTTTACGGGTATTTCCAGACCTCAAGGGGATGCCCGTTCAGGTGCACATTCTGCTCTGTGCACAAGTTCTACGGCGGAAGCGTGAGGCTCAGGCCGATTGAAGACGTGGTCGAAGAAGTGGCTGAAAGCAAGTGGAGGCTCTTCTGGGGCATTGACGACAACATATGGGGCACAAATGTCTCGCGCTCCATAGAGCTTTACAGGGAGATGGGCTTAAACATAAAGGGCAAATGGTGGTTCGGCTCAGGAGACCTCGTATCAGTCGAGCACCATAGGTCAGGGGAGCTTCTTAAATATGCGCGGGCCGCGGGGCTTACCACGGTACTTGTGGGATGGGAATCCAACAACATCGGAAGCCTTGAGGAGTATAAGGCAAAAAGCAAACAGGGCAGGGCAAGAAGGGATGCGATAAAAAAGATACGCGATGCAGGCATAGAGGTCATGCTCTTTATAATGGTGGGCGGAAGGAAAGACCGAAGGGAGGACTTTGACGGCATACTGAAGCTCTGCGATGAACTCAAGGTGGCGGCCCATCCTGTGATGACCACGCCTTTTCCGGGCACAGAGCTTTACGAGCAGTACAGGCCGTATCTCATACCCGGGCTTGACTGGGACTCCTTCGACGGAAACCATGCGGTCTACTATCACGATACCATGAGCCCTGAAGAAAGGGAGGACGGCATCATTAAACTCAGGGCCGACCTCTTTACAGTGCCCAAGATTATACAGCGGATGCTTCAGGTCTCATGGCGGGGCTTTCCAATGAGCCACATAACCTCGTGGATGGTTCAGTTTCCGCAGGGCAGGGCATTTAAGGAGTATGCAAGGAAGAGGAGAGAGGACAGGGACAAAGGCCATGTTGTTTGATACAGGAGGGGAGGGCAGGGAGCTTATTTCAATATTCCTATCCCTTGCCTCAGCCTCGCTTTATATCATGGGGCTTATGGAGGGCAAAAAAGGCTACCGCCTCTTCCTTTCGGGAATGCTCCTCCATCTGCTCGGCATCATCCACAGGGGTTTCATCATCAACGGCATCCCGCTTACGGAAAAGCACGACAATATCTCGTTTGCCGCCTTTTCTACAGCATTGACGTACTGGTATTTTTATCGCAGAAAGGGCATGTCCGAACTCGGCGTCACAGCCCTCCCTCTAATCTCGCTCCTGCTTCTAACATCCCTTGCCTATGCCCCGCTAAATACCGTGTCTCCGTTTATGAGGTCTCCGTGGTTTTATCTGCATATGTTTTTTTACTTTGTCAGCTACGGCTTCTTCGGCATATCTTCGGCTATGGGGCTTCACTATCTCTGGAGCGGAAAAGGAGATTACGAGCTTCTTCAGTACAAGGGAGCGGTTCACGGCTGGATAATGTTTTCCGTTGCGCTGGTTGCCGGAAGCATATGGTTTTTCACGGCCTACGGCACATACTGGCTCTGGACTTCAAGGGAGCTGTGGACCACGCTAATGTGGTTTTACTACGGGCTTTATCTGCACGTGAGGCTCATTAAGGGGCTTAAGGGCAGGCCGGCAGCGGCCATAGGGTGCATGGGGTTTCCGGTTGCGTTATTTACTTATTTCGGAGTGGGGACTGTGATACCGTCCCCGCCGGTGCAATTTTAGGAGCATTGACCTGTTTATGGAGCATTGACTCCCGCGGGAAGGAGCGCATGTGGTGAAGGCAATCGCAAGGTTTTTTCTCTCTCTTAAGACGGCATTCGGTCTTTTCCTTGCGTTTATAGTCCTGACGTTTGCAGGCTCTATAGCGCTTCCCGGCAACCTTGCCTTTTTCTCGGGCATAGACGAAACCCCGCTTTTTAAGTGGCTCTCAGCCTCAGGCAACCTCGGCCTCACATGGTGGATATACCTGATGATAATACTCCTTGCAGTGCTTGCCGTAAGCACCGTATTCTGCACGGTAGAAAGCCTCATGGGGAAGATGGACAGGCGGAATGTGATTCTTAGGCTTTCGCCTCAGGTGATGCACATAGGCGTGCTCCTCATAATGCTGGGGCATCTTCTTACAGCGTCTTCAGGGTTCAAAACGGACGTGCTCGTCAAAAAAGGACAGGGCATGGAGGTCGGGGAAGGGGCTGCCGTATATCTTGAGGATGTAAGGGTGTTTACCGACGAAAACGGCTCCGATACTGACTGGGAAGCCGTGCTTACATGGGTTGATGATGCCGATGGGGCTGAAGGCAGGAGCCTCAGGCCGGTTCATCCCCTGTATCTCGGAAAGTTCGGCCTGTATCTGAAGTCCGTAAGCATGGGGCCCGAACCCTCGGCCCTGATAAGGGTATGCCGGGACCCGGGCGCTCTCTGGGCGCTAATCGGAGGGGCGCTTCTTGTAGCCGGAGGATTAGGATTCATCTATAGCAGGTTCGGCTCAGACTAAACCGGCAAGTTCGTCCTTCCACTTATGGAACTTGTATATCCCCCATTTTTTGTAAAACTCCTCGCTGTACCCGATTAAAAGCTCCTCGCGCCTGAGCGCTACGCACATCCGCCTTTCATACCAGAAAAAACGGCCCGGCATCAGCGCAATGCCCGAAAGGCTAATAAGAAGACCCGCGTATATCCATAAAAGGGCAGGGTCATAAACAGACTGTATCTTTACAAAAAGCGAATGCCTGCCGAGCGAGAGTTCAGAGTCCACGAGCCTTATGCCCTCTGACGGCCTTGCCGCTATCTCCACGGGTTTATCCCTTCCTTTTAAGGCCACACTGTAAGAGGGGTTTCTGAGGTTAAAAAGTTTTCCAATGAGCAGCCCTTTATTTATAGTCCTTTCGGGCATAAGCGTAAATGAAAGCGTCTGTCCTCCGGGCAGTAAAACCTCTGCCGTCTTTCCCGGAGGGAGCAGGTCAAGGTCTTTAGTCTCTTCCAAAGCAGTGTCCTGAGTTTTAAATGAGACGGGCTGCGCAAACCCCATATGGGTTATGCGAAGGTAAAGCCCGTCCTCCCTTGCGGGAAAGCCCGCGCCTACGGCGTATGTTTTCCCTGAGGAAGAGAGTTCCGAAGAGACGCGCTCAAGCCTGAAAGCGCTCCTTTGGCCTATATCCAGAAATTCCTCCGGCAGGCTGGATTTAATTTCTATAAGCCTTATCTTTTTCCCAAGAAGCGTTTTTTCTTCCCCTTCATGGAAAACCGCCTCTTCCGTCTTCCTCAGGTGGGCGCTCATAAAGGCCGAGGCCATAAGCACGACAAGCCCCATCCTTATTAAAGCGCCGGGCAGAAACGAAAGCCTCCCCTTAAGAGCGCACAGGCTGTTTCCGCTTGCCTTTGGCTCAAACCCCTTGTTTTTCATCCATAGGGCTGCGGCCCCAAGCGGGTCTTTGCCTGAGACAGGGATTATTGCATAAGCATCCATGTCCAAAATGTCCTGCGGCGCGGCCCGAGCGGCCTTCAGCCGGGCATAGGCGGTTTTTGCGCTTACGGATAAGATGTTCAGGATTGCCCCGGCATAGAGGATTATCCCCAAGGGGGTGCGGAACACAAACTCCGTCCACCTGCCGAAGGGGTCTTCTCCAAAAGTAAAGTATATATAGGCAGAGGCAAGCATCAGCGTAAGGGCTGCCGTAAGCCGCCACAAGGAGAGGGCCTTCATCACGCCGGGCCTCATCACAGGTGCATCCCCTTTTTCTCAAGTGCCTGAGCGCTTTTGTATGTCCGTATCAAGTCCTCAAGCGTGATTATTATATGCCTGTCACGGATGCCGAACCGAAGCGGTATGGGGTTACAGCCTCCGGGCTCGTTGACGGTCTGAATTGCTATGGGAGTCATGCAGTATTTACAGATGAGGTTTCCGCCTCCCTGCGCATACCCCTGTGCGGACTTGTTCCATTCCGCGGGCCTGCATATCTCGCACTCATCCAAGGCCACGCCCACAGAGCCGTCAGGCTTAAGTATGGCAAGAAAGAGTATCTGTTTTTCTCCGTAGTAGTAAACGTATTTCCTGAGTTTCCCGTCCGTGAGGTCTCCGAGCTTGTCGGAAAGAGGCATCTCAATGTAGTCTGAGCCTTCGGCTGCCTTGACCGGCATGGGCGCAGGCTCATAAAGCGGGTTTAAGGCTATGTTTGCCGCATGGATTGAGATTATCAATACGGAAAAGGCCGCAAGCCCGGGTATTGCCTTAAGAAAAATTTCTTTTCTAAAGAATGTGATTTTAAGCCTTTTTTCCGCCCCTGTCCCATGGCCGCCTACAGGGTCGGCCTCGGCAAAAAGGCGGATGAGCATGAAAACAGGGGGTGTCATGAAAAACAGCACCATCAGGGTCATCGCAGCCCTGTCGCCCTGAATGAAACTGGCAAGCCCGGCAAACGGGGCATCCATAAACGGATGCCCTGATATCATGAGGGTAGACTGCATCTTAGGGACTGCGGCCACGAGGAAGGACATAATGCCCCTCTGGAGGCTTATCATTATGCTTCCCTCCTCAAGCCCGGCCACCCCGCCCATGGAGAGTTTCAACGCCCCGGCAAAAATAAGAAGACCGGGAAGGGTCATAACACTATGGAGGGGGATTTTCTTAAGAAGCCTCTGCGCCGGATAAAGAGTGCCGAGGCCTATGGCCGTCCCTGCAATGGCTAAAAGAAGCGCTGCGGATGTGCCGCCCTCCGCAATCCCAATGCCGTGTATAAGGAATCCTGCTGCCCTTGACTCAAAGAAAAAGAGGAAAAATCCGGATATGGCCATTGCAGGGATTATAATAAAAAGGCGTGCAGGTGGTCTTACAATCAAAAGTACCATGCCCAGATAAAAGACCGCGGCCTCCAGAATGTATCTTACGGATGTCCATGTCCCGTTATCCCACAGGGCGTCTTTGCCGTATGAGGCATACCCCAATAGAAAACCTGCGGCAAAGGAGGCAAGGACTCCGATTATGAAGCCCCTGAGGGCTGTAGCGTTGTCTTTTAACCCGGGGTACGACAGAACGAGCGCTGCGATGGCAGCGCACTGAAGGGCCTCTCTTAGAGGTATGAGAAATACCTGAAACATTCAGTTTCCGGCTCCGGCTAAATGGGGCGGAAAGCGAAGCCGGGCCGCCTTCATCCCCGCGCGGAGTTCCGTTTATGCAGGGCTATAATCCACGCAATCAGAACCCCCAGCAGGGCGCCTGATACGTCGTGGATGTAAGCCATGGGGGTTGTAATCTGGCCTGCGCCGAAGTAAAGGATGCTAAAGAGCATGCCCCCTACAAGCCCGAGCACCGCACCCATCAAAAGCGTTCTGCCCATGTTCAACCTCTCTTAAGCGTGATATATTGAATTTTAACATAAGAAGAGCAATGCGGTGATTATTGCGACAAGGGCGGCAAGGCCGACCGCCATATAGCGGCCAACATAGTAATATCAGATAAGCCCTTTTGGGTTCAATCAAAAATAAGGGAAACCGCAGGCTAATCTCCGACTAAAAGCTCAAGCGTCCGGGCCACATCCTCGGTGTCAAAGGCCACGCACCGCAGCTTGCTGTCCTGCCCGGGGTTGACGCATATTGCGCCCTTTATTTTTGTTGAGATTCCCTGCGAGGCAAACGGCGACTCGTGGATATGGCCGTGAAAAGACGCCTTAAGCTCTCCGGACTCCGCCCATCTTGCTATGAAGTCCCTGACCGCTATGCTTCCCACATGCTCTCCGCTGAAAAGCTCGTCAAGGGAGGTCAGATAAGGCGGGGAGTGGGATATGAAAATAAAAGGCCCTTCTATGAGCGAAAAGAGGGCCTCAAGGTCCCGCTCAATGGTGTCATGGGAAAGGATGTCAATCGAGCGCTTCTCCCTTCTTCCGCTTCTTGAGACAATCCCCTGAAGCACCGCCCCTTTGCTGTCCGTAAAAGGCAGGGATGCGGAGTCCGGCTTTTCCCAGTCCTTGTTCATAAAAGGGGTGGGCGGCACGCACATGTAGCCTATGATGTCCATGGAATCGGTTAGTTTATGCTTTTTCATGTGCAAAAGGTCAAAGAGCATCCCGTCGTGTTCCTCAAGCACGCGCCTGCCCCAGATGAAATCGTCGTTGGCCATGTCCAGATAGATTTTCACGTCCGGGCTTTGGCGCTTAAAATCTTTAAGAAGCGGGATGAACTCAAACTGGAGGTACTCTGCCTGTGCGGATATCTCGCCGCCCGCGTGTTTGCTTGAGATGTCATAGGGCACGATGTCCCCGCCGATAATCAGGGCCTCCGCGCCCGTGCCCCGTGCAATCTGAAGAAGGCGCTCTATGTGCCTTCTCCCCACATGTATGTCCGATGCGTATACCGCCTTCATTATCTTTTAGACCTCAGGGCCTTACAGCGGACTCAAGCCTTTCTCTGTCTCCGGGGCTTCCCATGAACACAATCGCCATCCCCTCTTTTAGAGTGAAGTCATCAGGGGGGTTATACTCATAGTCGCCGTCTTTTCTCATCACGGCAAGCACGAAGGCGTGCTTTTTCACGCTGCCCGCCCCGTCCCCTATGACAGGAGAGCCTTCGGGTATCCTGACCTCTTCAATCCTGAGGTTTTTGTCGCGGCCCCTGAGCATCTGGTCAAGGAATGTGACCACAGCCGGCCTTATCATCTCCGCAGCCATCCTGAGGCCGCCTATCAGGTTGGAGGAAACAACGGAGTCTGCGCCGGCCCTCCTGAACTTATCCGTGTTTTTTATCTCGTTGCACCTCGTGACTATGCGGAGCGAAGGCCCGGACTGCCTTGCCGTGAGGGTCACGACAAGGTTGTCCTTGTCATGGCCGGTGGCGGCTATGAGGCCCTTTGCCCGGTCTATGCCTGCGGCCATGAGGACATCGTTGTCCGTGGCGTCTCCCACAATCACCCCGGCATCAGGGTATCCCTCCTTTATGGCCTCTGTCTTTTCAGGGTCAAGGTCTATCACGACCGAGGGCCTGCCCGTCCGGTGAAGTTCGTCCACCACATGCAGGCCCAGCCTGCCTACCCCGCAAACGATATAATGGTCTTTCATTTTGCTTATGAACTTCTGCATTTTTTTCCTCCGGAATATTTCCTTTATGTCGCCCTCTATCAAAAAGGCGGTGACGTTGGACATGAAATAAAGTATCACGGACATCCCGGCAAATATCAAAAAGACCGTAAAGAGCTTGCCCACGGAACTGCCCGATATGTCAACAACCTCCCTGTAGCCCACTGTCGCAACGGTTATTACAGTCATGTAAAAGCAGTCTTCTATGGAATACTTTCCCCCTCCTATCAGCCAGTAGCCGGATGTGCCGACAACGATGGTAAAGGCAAAAAGTGTGGAGGAGAGGATGAACTTCTCTTTGAAGCCTGAGAGTTCGTCCGCGTTCATGCCTTTATTTTGGGGGTCGCAGACCCCTTTGGCCGGGGGTTTCTAACCCCTTTTGGCCTGTCGCGTTTTGCATCCACTATGCAGAAAAACCCGAAGGGCCCGGCATAGGGGTTTTCCAACTGGTGCGGCTCATCAGGGCAGATGTAAAGCGTATCCATAAATTTTATATTATATACCTTTTCCCCTGCCCGGCACTTCCCCATTCCCCTCACGCCAATAACGACATGCTCGTGCCTGTGGCGCTCAAACGAGGTGTAGCCTCCGGGCGCAAGCTCAAAGTACCTCAGATGAAACTTCGTCCTCTCGCCTCCGCCTCCCACCAAGACCCTTCTAATGACATAAGCCCACGTTGCGTCCTCGGGCTTATATTTTTCAGTGCTTACGCCCTGCCATGAAAAGCCGCCCTTGTGCCTTAGCAGCCTTGTCTTAACAGGCGTCCGCTTGGACGGCGTTGTCTTAATATCGCAGAAAGAAACGGTTTTTCCGGCCATGAAACCTCCGGTTAAATAATAACATAATAGCACTGCTGTTCATGCGGCTGGGGTAACGAGGGATAAACCTAAGAGAAGGACATAAGGAAGTGACGGCGAGGAGTGTGTGGGCTATTGGCGGGGTTGATTTATTTTTAAGTTTATTTTAAAGTATATAAAAACATATATACGAGGTGAGACATGAGGTTTGCTAATATTAAAGAACTTCAAAAAGACGCATCGGGCATCATCAGTTCAGTTGAAAAAGGAGAGGATGTGATAATCACAAAGCGGGGCAAACCGGCTGCGGTAATCTATCCCCTGACTGAAGAAACGATAGAAGATTATATGATTCAGTATAGTCCTGCTATAAGAAAAAAGATAGAGGAAGGGCTAAAGGAAATTAAGCAGGGCAAAGTCGTACCGCTTGCCGATTTGTTAAAGGCGAGAAAGACAAAGAAGCGTGCCGAAATATAAAGTAGGCTTTACCGAAAAAGCCCGGAGGGATCTGGAGGATTTGTCCGATGGTGAAGCCGATAAAATCCTTATGGCATGTGCGAGGCTTGAAAGCAACCCCCTCCCGGACGGCAAGCATATCAAGAAGCTCAGAGGGTACAAAGACCTTTACAGGCTGAGAACCGGAGATTACAGGGCGGTTTTTGAGTGGAAGGGTGAATATGTAACGGTAGTCAGGTTGCTTACAAGGCAGGATTTCGGGAAAAAGTATTGATGCCTGCTTTGAACTTTCCGGCAAAAGATTTGGAATAAGTTTTCCGGCCGGGGTTACGAGGGACATGCCTGCTAAAGCGCAAGCAGGTAAGCCAAGCAGAAAGAAAGAAGTGACGGCGAGGAGTGTGTAAATAAAGTTTCAATTCGTCCTCTGGACAAAGCAGGGTCTTATAAGTAGTATATTTTAAGGGATTTATACAACATCCAAAAGGAGGAAACATGGCTAATCGAAAAAAGGGAGCAGTTCGAAAAGGCAGTGGAGTTATGTGTAATATCTGCGGAGTTAATTGCGGTAAAGGCGGGGCGTTGAAGAAACACATTGAAGGAGCGCATAGCGTCGATTACGACACGTATAAGAAATGTTTCTATAATGAAGCAAAAACTATTATCGCTGATGGCTGGGACGGTTCGGTTTCAACATCCAGCGGCAAAACGGTAATAACCCATGTATTAGTACGCAGATTTGTCGGAGAGGCAGGGCCGAGAGGAGTTACAAGAGCGGCAAGAGTTAATAAATGAAAAGACTATTTAAAATAGAACAACTGTCCCATTTGAAATTTTATGACAACGACACACCTTATTGTTGAATTATTGATTATTGGCTTCGGCGCAGTAGTTTGGCTGGTCTTGCTCGCTGCGTCAATATTTAATTATACTTTTCAAAATATTTTGCCGAACATTAACAGTGCAATTCTGCCACCAATTATTGGCATTTCGTATGTCTTAGGGGTCATCATTGATAGGATAGCCTATAGTTTATTTGCGAGGTTAGATAGGAAAAACAAAGATAAGATTATCACGTCTGATAATTGGCCTGAAATTTATTTTATAGAAAGACACGTAATCAATAATTCTGAGGCATTTAAAAATCAAATCTTATATAATCGCAGTAGGCTTCGTATTTGCCGTTCATGGATTATCAACTTTACACTTATTGCAATTACTTTTGCAATTTGGGCATACAAAGTCATAAACTTAGTACCCATAGTTATTCTTATCTTCTCATTATTATGCATCTCATTATCTGTGCTTACTTTTTTCGTATGGTATAAATTGTCAGAAGATCATTATAAAAATTTAAAGGAGTCTTATGGATATCTCAAAGAAGGCAATTTGTGAAATGGGAAAGTTTGCAAATGTCGCTCGTGCGCAAAACGTTACCGGCAAAAGTTATCTGCTCCACTGCGAGTGGCGGAAAAGATTATCATCCAAACCTTTTAGGCTTCTTTTCCACCAAGAACGCCCCATTGGAACTCTTTCAAGAACTCCCGCATGAATTAAGAGACCGTCAAGAAGTAATCGCCGTCCTGCTTGGGGCAAATGGATACTGTGTTTCAGAAGCAAAAACGACTTGCCAAGGACAGCCTCATGCAGAACTTCTGCGGCTTTTTAGTCAAAAAGCTCTTTGCACAGTTTTAGAAAATCTATTTCAAGGTATGAGGCGACATCCTTAAGGATACCGCTTAAAGTGCCGACTTTTAGGGTCTTATGCGCTGGTATGGTGATGCAATGTTGCCTGTTTTTTATTAACGATACCAGTCTTATATGGCTGCCGGTCTGGTGCATTGTTTGGTAACCGTATTTTGCAAGAAGTGAAGCAAGCGCATATCCACCGATGTCCCGTGGCAGTTTCATACGGCGAGAAGTTCTTCTGTTACCATATGTAAACGTATTATTTTTGGTCTATCCTGTTCGTCAAAATGACATAGGACGGCATCATGAACCATTTTTTTAAGTTCTTCGCGCGTGTCAGCCTCGGTAAAGATTGAATGACCTAAGGCTTTAGCCTCATAACCTCCTTCCGGAGATTCCTCGATAACAAAGATAACTTCTTTTTCCATATCGCACCTCTTCTTATCTCGATATATCCGATTATAACAGGTAGACTTCTTTAGTGGCAATGTATAAGTTTTAGCAATATAAGCTCTAAAACACTATCAAGCTTTTTAGGGAATCCCCTGCCTCTGCCGTAAGGCGGTAGGCCTCGGCGGTTTTTTCAATCGGGAACCTGTGGGTGACAACATCCCTTGCCCTTACAACTCCCTGCTCTATCATCTCAAGGGCGTCCGCCGTGTCCGTGGGGCCGCAGGAGTAGCTCGTGATTAAGCTTATGTCTCTGAAATAAAGCCCGTTTGGGTCAATGGTAAGCATCTCGCCGGGCCTGACAGGGGAAAACATCAGCACAGCGCCTCCGTCGGATACAGCGGACAGCCCGTCCGCCAATGCCTCTCTGCTATTGGGCGCGGCAACAACCACCTCGGCCATATCGCCGGAGGTCATATCGTTTACCGCCTCCCTGAGATTTATTTTGGAGACGTCTATAACGCCGTCAAAGCCGAGGGCCTTTGCCTTATTAAGCCTATAGGGGACGCTGTCCGCCCCGATGACCCTTCCTGCGCCGTATTTTTTCGCAAGGATTCCGTTTAGGACTCCCATGAACCCCAACCCTATGACAAGCACAGTATCTCCTTTTCTTATCCTTGCCCTCTTTAAGCCCTTAATAACGCAGGCAAGCGGCTCTATGAGCACAGCGTCCTCATAGCTCATGCCGTCGGGAAGGGTGAGGGTATCGTTTTTAAGATTGATTTCAGGGATAAGTATATACTCCGAAATTCCCCCGGGCAGGATATTGGTCTTTCTCCAAGTATCGCACTGAACGTAGTCGCCCCTTCTGCAACGCCTGCACGTAAAGCACGGGGCATGGTGGTGCGCAAAAACCCTGTCTCCGGGCTTAAAGATGGTGACTTCTTTTCCGACCTCCACTATCTCTCCGGCAGGCTCATGCCCCAAGACAAGCGGGGCCTTTTTCTCTATGTACCACTTCATTACGTCGCCTGAGCATATGCCAGAGGCCCTCGTCCTCATGAGCGCATCCTTCGGCCCGACCTCAGGCACGGGGACTTCCTCTATGCGAATGTCGTCGAAGCTATAGAGTTTTGCGGCCTTCATCATTTCCCATGCAATACATCAGGGCAGGACGGCATTATCCATCCAATCCTCACATAAGACCGAGGGCGATTTTAAGCGCCTCGTCGAGCCTGCCGGTCTTCTCCGGGGAGAGCAATCCTACGTAGTGGCTGAGAGCGGTTTTTTGGATGCTTACGAGTCCGTCGCAGTGTATGCTACTTTCGTGCTTAAGGCCTTCGTCGAGGCCGACCTTCACCTGTGTCGAGAGGCCGTCATAGTTGGAATAGACAGGCGCGCATATCACGGTGGAATACTTTGAATCTATGAGCACCTGCCTGCTTACCACTGCGAAGACGCGGAACTTTTTCGGGTCGTGAGGAGAGCCTTTATAAACCCTGTAAAGCTCCCCCCTCTTCACGCGTCTTCCTGATAGGACATGACGTCTTCGGCTTCCCTGTTGAGCCTTGCAGCGTTCTTATTTATGATGCCCATGTCCTTATAGTCCCTCTTTTTCTGCGCCTCTTTTTCCAAGAAATCCCTGACGGCCCGCTCTATAAGCTCGGACCTGTTCTTCCCGCCGTACATCTCGTCCATATCCCTGACGAGTTCTTCCGAAATCGTTATGGATGTCTTGACTTTCATACTACTAAAATACTACCATTCATCCTTCAATGTCAAATCTTCAATGTCAAATAAATTCGCCGGGACGGGCTACATCCATTTCTTTTTCCTGAAATAAACGACCATGAGCGCGCCTGCAACGGCCATCCCCAAAAGCACAACCGGATAGCCCCACCGCCACTGAAGCTCCGGCATGTAACTGAAGTTCATGCCGTATATCCCGGCTATGAACGTAAGGGGCATGAATATCGTGGCTATGAACGTGAGGGTTTTCATGACGGAGTTCATCCTGTTGTTTATGCCCGATAAATAGATGTCCAGCATTCCGGAGAGCATGTCCCTGAACGTCTCTATGGTGTCTATCACCTGAATCGTGTGGTCGTAGACGTCTCTCAGGTAGATGACCGTTGACTGCCTTATGAGCGGCGACTCCCCCCTCTGCAGTCCGCTTATCACTTCCCTTAGCGGCCACACGGACTTCCTGAGGAAAATCATCTCCCGCTTGAAGGCGTGCAGATGCCCAAGGGTCGCAGGCGTGGGGTTTTCAACAAGCTCATCCTCAAGGGCCTCAATCCTCTCTCCGAAACCCTCAAGCACGGAGAAATAGTTGTCCACGATGGAATCTATAAGCGAGTAAGCGAGATAATCCGCACCGAACTTTCTTATCCGCCCGCCCCCGCTCCGTATCCTTTCCCTCACCGGGTCGAAGGCATCTCCCTTGATGCCCTCCTGAAACGAGAACACGAAATTTTCCCCGAGTATCAGGCTCACCTGCTCGGTGGCGGCCCCGTTGTCCGCGCCGGAGGGATGAAGCATACTGAGGACTATGTAGATGTAGCTTCCGAAGTCCTCGCGCTTGGGCCTCTGGTCCGTGTTCATTATGTCCTCAAGCGTGAGGGGGTGTATGCCGTAGCATTCGCCGAGCTTCTGGAGCACCGCCGTGTCGTGCACCCCCTCGATGTTTATCCACGTCACAGTGGGCCTGTCCTTAAAGATAAGGCACTCATCAATTCCCGTAAGCTCCGTCTCCCTGCATCCAGCCTCGTCGTAATCCATCACGCTTATCTTCGTGTACTGCGAGACCTTCTCTCCGATGTGCACGGGCGTGCCCGGCGGAAGCCCTGCCTTGCCGGAGCGCTTCTTTACGAGCCTCTGCCTCCGCTTATGGGACGATGGCATACTTTATCCCCTCTCCCTTTAAGAGTTTCTCAAACGCCTTCCGTATCTCCTTAAGCGGATACCTGCCCGAGACGAGCCTTCCCACGCCGAGACCTCCCTCTGTAAGCAGCCTGTATGCCTCTCTCACGTCAGAGGGCCTGAAGTGGAATACGCCCTTTAGGGTTATCTCGCCGTAATGAAGCCTACCGGCGTCATAGGTCACCTTTGCGCCTTTGGGACAGCCTCCGAATAAGATAAGCGTCCCGCCCTTTCTCAGATACCCTGCCGATGCCTCCCAGACCTGAGGAAGCCCTGTGCACTCGAATATATAATCAAACCCCGGAGTTCCGGGCTCAAGCCTGTCAGGCGTCACCGCCTCCTTTGCGCCCATGAGCTTTGCCTTCAAGAGCTTTGCCCTTTTTATGTCCGAGACCGTAACCTTTGCGCCCTTTCTCTTCAGGAGCAGAAGATGCAAAAGCCCTATCGGCCCTGCGCCTATCACAAGGGCATTGTCGCCTTTTTTTATGTCAAGCCCGGCCATGCCGTGCACCACGCACGAAAGAGGCTCTAAAAATGCGGCCTCCTCAAAGCCCAGTTTCTTCGGCTTGTAAAACACGTTATGCCTCACTATATGGGCGGGAAGGAGCATGTATTCTGAAAATGCGCCGATGACCTTGGTGTCCATTATGCTTTCGCAGAGGTTATGAAGCCCTTTTTTGCAGTATGGGCATTTAAGGCACGGAGCGCTGTGCACTGCCATGACTGCATCCCCGGGCATATACGGCGTGCCGCCCCCTGTTTCCTCCACCACCCCTGAGAACTCATGCCCGAAGGGCCCGGGCATTGGGATTACCGGATGCCCCCTCATGAATGCCTTAAGGTCCGTGCCGCAGGTAAGTGCGGTCTTTATTTTAACGAGGAGTTCGCCCTTTTGGGGCCGGGGGATTTCTATGTCTCTTAGTTCTATTTTTTGCGGCGCTAAAAGGAAGGCGCTTTTCAACTTTAAAGCTCCAGCTTGCCGCCTGATACCTGGCCTATCACAGCCGCGGCTATAAAGAACGGCACGTATGCAACCCCGAGGTGGGCAAAAAACCTCCCCAAAAATATCACGGGTATTGTTGCATGCACGCAGAGAAACCAGTTGAAAGAGAACTTTTTGGTCTTTGAGCGCAGAAATCCGAATGGCACGTTAAGCATGAAAGAAAGCGAGAAAAGCCCTAAAACGAGAGCTACCTTTGCCCATAAATCCATTCTTTAAAATAACCCAAACGAAGGGGGAATGTAAAGAAGGCACCCATATCCTATATAATAAATTTTAATGTTAAACCTTCGGACAAGAAAGAGGTTTTTCCAAAAAAACCTCTTTTATTTTATTCTTTTCCTCTTTCTTTCATGTCTCTATTTCCATAGGATATTCACCGAGGGTGTTGTTGTTCTACATGGCGATGCTTACCTCCAGAACTATCCTCTGAGGCATTTTTTCAGCGAAACCATAAAGGGCTTTCAGTTTCCCCTCTGGATTCCGCATGTTTTTGCGGGGATGCCTTACATCGGTATGATGCAGACAGGAGCCCTTTATCCGCCAAATATCCTGTTGTATACTCTCCTGCCGTCCCATCATGCCTTTAATGCAAGCCTTCTTTTGCACTTAGCCTCTGCGGGTTTCTTTACATTTCTTTATCTGAGGGCAATCGGGCTCGGAGGTCTGCCTTCTTTTGCTGGAGGGGTTGCATTTTCATTTTTGGGCTTTCCCATGGGGCATTTGCACCATACGGCAATATTGAATGCCGCTGTATGGCTCCCCCTGATAATGTACACGACGGAGATGTTAAAGAGGACTGCGGAGCTTAGGTATTCCCTTCTCTTATCGCTGGTCGTAGCGATCCAGTTGTTTGCTGGAAATTTTCAAATATGTCTTTATACATATATCGTCTTATTCCTCTTCCTTATGTTTTCCCTGATGGGGCTAAATGGGAAGGAACGTCTGAAGTTCGTTATCCTCAGCGCCGGAGGATTTTTCTTAGGTTTAATCGTAGCCTTTCCACAGATTATGGCGGCATATGAACTCAGCGGCCTTTCCATGAGGCCGATTATTGTTAAAACGATAGGATATCCTTTCTTTCAGGCATTTCATGTGTATCCAAACACCTTGCCATCCCTAATATTCCCACATCTTTTTACGGGTGTATCTTATGGGCGCTCTCTTCCAGCCCCTGAAGATGGATTCATAGCGTTTGTGGGCATACTCCCTCTTGTCGTCGCAATGGTCGTCTTTTTAAAGGACTTCAGGGCCAAGAATCCTGTGAGGTTCTGGGGTGTTGTGGGCATTGTAAGTTTCTTACTTTCCATTGCCGGCAATACCCCTCTGGGCCGAATTCTCTTTAGTGTGCCGGTCTATAATATGTTTCGTGCACATGGAAGAAACTTCTTTGAGTTCTCCTTTGCCGTATCTGTGCTTTTTGCATATGGGCTGGAAGGAATCTCATCAAAACGGTATCTTAAGGCCAGCCTTTTCGTACTGGCCTCAGTCCTTGCAGTTTCTGCCCTGGCGGTAATAACAGTGCAAACATTTAACCTCAAGCCTCTGGGGGAAGTTATAGTTTTCGGCAACCCTGTAATCCTTGTGCCTCTTCTCTTTATGCTTTTTTATGTCCTCTGGCTCCATGCATATCGTTTAAGACCGAAAAAGGTTCTCCTTTACATCTCCATTATTCTTTTATTAGCCGAGTCTTATTATGCCTTTCCACTGCCTGATACCAGCTTTAAAACTGCTAATATTATCAATGTCTGCCGTAATGAGGGCTATGAATTTTTGAAAAGGATTGAGGGGACAAACCCCTTCAGGATAGCCAGGCCCGACAATCCCACCTACATAAACCTTAATAATATTATATGCGGGGTTGACTCTTTTAACTCCTATGACCAACTGGTCTTAAAGGACTATGCGAACCTTTTTGAGCTTGAGATAATCGGATACAGCCGAGACTGGGAACATCTCATAAAGAGTAATGCACTGCTCAGTATGATGAATGTGAAGTATGTGATAATTCCGAAATATCTCGGGATAAGCGTCATCGGTGTTGAGACCATGAGGGAGAAGCCGCTTTACATCACGACTTTAAATGACCCCGCTTTAAGCCGCATTTCCTCTACCGAAGACAGGAAGGCGAGTACCCTTATCATAGAGCATGACCTTGAAACAGGAACATATCTCATATATTTCAAGGCGCGTGCCCTTGAACAAGATGCAAGCCTCAGGATGGAGGCATACGGCAGTGAGGAGGCATGGCGCAATTCTTTAACACCTCTCCATATTTATCCGGGTATCATCAGTGGTGAGTTTGAAGGCTATTACAGGGTTTACCACAATGACAAACCGCAACGGTTGAATATCCGCTTCATATCACCCAAGCTTAAGGGCGTTGAGATAAAGGACATCCTCATCTACAGGATTGAAGGTTACAACCCCCCTCCCATCTCCACGGATGGGAAAGTCTATAAGAGTATTGCCGAGACCGGAAGTACCGTAATCTATTTAAACAAAAATGTCCTCCCCAGGGCATACCCGGTCAGAGAAGTAGTCAGTGTTAAAGACATATGGGAAGTAAAACGAAAATTCGATCTAAACGAGATAAACCCTTCCATTCAGGCCCTTGTTTACGGGGATGAATTTTCCGATATCAGCAGAAACAGATTTGCAGTTGGTGATGTTGCAATTGAGGATTACGGCATTCACAGGATAACTGTCAGAACAGACTTTCCCAAGGAAGGATTTCTTGTGCTTTCCGAGCAATATTATCATGGATGGAAGGCCTTCATTGACGGGAAGGAAACCCGCATTTACAGGGTCAACGGGATACTGAAGGGGGTTATAGTGCCCGAGGGAAGACACAAAGTAATATTCAAATATATGCCTTACGGTCTGATATTTTCTATCGTCCTCAGCATTCTCATTGCCTCCGGGATTATAATTGCACTCATTCTTAACCCTCCTACTCGGGCACGGTCATAAACAGATATACTGCAATCGCGCTGAAGAGGACGGGCGCAAGCCATGCCGCCGCAAAGGGCGGCAGTATGCTTGCATAGCCCAGAGAAAGCGACATGCTGTAGCCGAACCAGTAAAGGAGGCTTATCAGAATCCCCACCGCGCCTGCCAAGAGCCCGCCGAGCCCCCTTCTTACGGAGAACGATATGCCTATTATGAGCATGAAGAGGTTGGTGAGCGGGTAGGACATCTTTGAATGCATGTCCACGACAAGCTTTACGTTTCTCAGTCCGGCCTCATCCAGTTTCCTTACGTAGCTTATAAGTTCCATAAGCCCCATTTCCTCGGGGCTCCGGACGTCTTCTTCAAGGAACTCCGGAGGTTCCAGATGCGGGAAGTTGAAGGCCTTGAGTTTCTCGACGGATGTGTTTTCCATGTCATAGACAACGGCGTTCTTTAAGGCCCACGCGCCGGATTCATACGCCGCCTCCTCTGCCTCTATCCTCCGCCTGAGCGCGCCGTCCTTCAACTCAAACACGCTTACTTCCCTCGCCATGTCCCTGTCCGGCAGGTATATGCCCATCCTGACGATGGAGCCGTCCTTTGCCCTGAGCCAGATGGTGCCTTTGCTGAAGATTGAGCGGCCGGGCCGGGCCGAAGACCTTTTGATGTCCTTGGCCTTTCTTGAGGCATCCGGCACGACGAACTCGTTGAGGGCAAAGCCCAGAAGGCTCAGGATTACGCCTGTGAGGATAAACGGGATGAGGAGCCTTTTTACCCTTCCGCCGCCCGCCATTATCGCCACAATCTCTTTTTTCCTCGATGCCTGCCCCAGTGTGTAGAGGCTTGAGAGGAGGGCCGCAAGCGGCATTATATAGGAAAGGTATTTCGGGAGGTTAAACAGGGGGAAGAGGAATATGTCCTGAACCGAAGCGGCCTGCGGCAGGACTTCATCAAGGTTTTCCACGAGGTCCACGAGGCTCAGTATCAGGGCAAGGCCGGCGCAGGTTATCAGAAACAATTTGAGGAAATGCTTCAGGTAGTGCCTTTGAAGAAGCGGCATGCTCATTTTGACCCCGCCTTTCTGAACGCAATGAACGAAACAACGGACAGAAGGGCGACCGGCAGCCATGCGCCGAGATAATGCGGAATCGTGCCGGAGACGGCAAGCCTTTCGCCGTAAACGAGGGCCGTATAATACAGTGCGAACACGACAAGCCCGATTGTAAATCCCCCGAACCTGCCTGCCTTGCCCGCAATAAGGGAAAGGGGCGGGGCGATGAAAGGTATGATGAGGCACATCAGGGGGAAGGTCAGCCGCCGGTGAAACTCAAGGAGCAGCATGAGCTTGTATTGCCTTGCCGTCTTGTCCGCTGTAACGGCCTCCCTGAGGAGTTCAAACGGGGTGTATTCGGACTTTTTCCTCCCCTGCTCTTTCAGCGCAAGGGGTATGGAAAAGCTGTACCTGTCGAAGAACAGCTCTGTTGAGATGTCCCCTTTTGTGATGTGCATAAAGCCGTCCGAGAGGTGGAAGACGGGGTAGCCTTCCCCGCCGGATATCTTCCCTGTGCGCGCAAAAAGCATTCTGGGCCGGGCGCTGTCTCTCTCGTCGTATATGAATATTCCGCTCAGGGCGTCCTTGGAAGGCTTCCCGCCCACGTATACGACGAGGCCGGGGAACGCCGTGTTGAATGCGCCCTCCTCGATGGCATAGGGCGCCCTCTGTATGATTATGCCTGAGACGGCCTCCTTGAGCCTCACAGAGGACATGGGCGCTACATAAAAGCTGAAAATGAGCGCTATGAGAAAGCATGCGGTTCCGAAAAACCTTACCGGCGCCGTCATTGACCAGAAGGACATGCCGCTTGCCCTCAGCACCGTAAGCTCGTTGTCCATATTGAGCCTTCCGTATGTGAGCAGCACGGC
>JAUXOF010000071.1 GCA_030682405.1 Thermodesulfovibrionales bacterium | reverse complement strand
CTACACCCATGAGGGCGCTTTTAATCTCCTTAAGCGTTTCTTCGCTCACGCCGATATCCCTTACGGGCCTCCGGGGTGATTCAGGGAGGGTGAGGGTGACATCATATATGTGTCCGCCGTTTGCGATGGCGCTCATGAGCCTTGCCGCCTGAAGCGGGGTGACGAGCACATAGCCCTGCCCGATGGACGCTATGTATGTTTCGCCCTGATACCACGGCTGTCCCTTTGTCTTCCGCTTCCAATCCTCATCCGGGATGCACCCGGCCTTGTCCTCAACAAGCTGGAGTCCTACTTTGCTTCCGAGGCCGAGTTTCCTCGCATAGGAGGCGATGCTGTTTATGCCGGTGCGCCTGCCCGCGGTATAGAAGTAGACGTCACAGGACTGAACCAGCGCATTATGAAACGAAAGCGTGCCGTGCCCTTCCTTTCTCCAGCATCCGAACCTCCACGAGCCGGAACTGAGACCTCCCGTGCAGGTCACCGGAGTATCTAACGCGACGGCCTTTTCCTCAAGCGCGGCTATCCCCGTCACTATCTTAAAGACCGAGCCCGGAGGGTATTGGCTCTGAAGCGCCCTGTTGAGCATCGGAAACCTCTTGTCCTCCTGGAGTGCTATCCAATCGGAATAATTAATCCCCTTTGCAAAGAGGTTCGGGTCAAACGACGGCTTGCTGACAAGGGCGAGCACTTCCCCTGTATCCGGCTTCAGCGCGACAAGCGCGCCTGCATGGTCGCCAAAGGCCCTCTCTGCCTCCCTCTGCATGTTAAGGTCTATGCTCAGATAAAGGTCCTCACCCTTTACCGGCGGCTTTTCGATTATCAGCCGCAACTCCCTGCCTGCGGCATCAACCTCTATGACCCTCTCTCCGGGCGCGCCCCTCAGTGACCCGTCAAAGACCCTTTCAACCCCCCACTGGCCCACGAACGCATGGGAGGGAACGTCCTTGAGTTCCGGGGACTTTGCCTGCCGGGGATTGAGCCTTCCGAGATACCCTATCACATGTGCGGCCACATCCTTCCACAGGTAATTCCTCATCACATCGACTTCCACCGAAAGGCCCGGGTAGTCCGAAAGCCTTGCCTCTATGTATGCCACCTCTTGGAATGTGAGGCCCTCTTTCAGCATTATCCCCCCAAGCGAATTTTTTCCGCGGCCATCGGTCTTGGCTGAAATCTCCTCCTTTTTCATCCCGAGGAAGGCCGAAACAGCGTCAAGGTCAACCATGCCGAGCATCTCCGGGCTGAGAGAGACGGAGAAGTAGGGCTTGTTTTCCACCAGAGGTTCTCCGTTTCTGTCGTAGATTATCCCCCTCGGTGCGGGCACCTTCACGATGTGAAGCCGGTTTTCCTCGGAAAGCCTCCTCAGTTCGTCTCCGTGAAACAACTGAAGCTGTCCGAGCCTCATCACAAGCACGAAGAATGCCGCGGCTATGATGAATATTATTTTCCGTTCAACCGGCATGTTTCCGCCACTCCCCGGGGCTGTACCTTATGAACAGCCATGCAAACGAATTTATTGCGGCCTGCCCGAAGGCGATATAAGAGGCGCTGCCTATGCCCGCGGGCATCTGCCCGAAGATGGACACCGCTCCAAATGAAATTGTCCTGTCAATGAGGGTGAGGGCAGCCGCTGCCGCGAGCCCGGTGGACAGCGTCCAGCCGAAAAATATCTCCGGAAGCAGCGCCGAAAGATAGCCGACCGCAGCCTTGCCGAGCATATCCGGGCCGAGCATGCCCAGAGAAAGCGCATCCGAGGCCGCTCCCAGTGAGGCGCCGAATGCCGCCCCTTTCAGCGGGCCGTTTCTCAGCCCGAAGTAATAGGCCAGAAGCGCGGTCGCATCCGGCCGTATGCCGAATACAGAGACCCTCGATTCGATTATGAGGGACGATACAAAAAGGAGGCCGTATATGAGGGGCTTTTTCACCTGAGGACTATCACCTCTTCGAGGCTTTTCGTGTCCACAAACGGGATGATGTCAATCTCCTGAAAAAGCCTTTTGTCCGTCTTTGATGCCTTTGACACATAGCCTATGTTTATGCCCTGAGGGAACATATTGTCGAGCCCGGATGTGACGACGACCTCCCCTTCCGTGACGGGCTGTTTGCTCTCTACGTATTCGAGGGCCGAGTGGCTTGAGCCTGTGCCTGCATAAACCCCTTCTGTCCTGCCTGCCTGAAGCCTTGCAGCAGCCCTGAACCTCTTATCATCAATCAGCAGCACCGAGGAGTACGAGCCGTAAACCCTGTGCACCTTTCCGGCAAGCCCGTTGGGAGTTATGACCGCCATGCCATTGCTCAGCAAATCAGAGGAGCCTTTGTCTATTACCACGGTCTTTGCCCACGGGTCGTTTCCCTTTGAGATGACCCTTGCCGCGGTCAGGTAATTCGGCGTCCTTCCCTTTAAGGCAAGGAGTTCGGTCAGCCTTGCGTTCTGGAGTTCGGTCTCCATGAGCCTTGAGTTTTCGAGCCTGAGCTTGTCTATCTCTTTCCTGAGGTCCTGCATCTCCCCGTAGTTCAGGGTAAGCCCGTTGAATGTGGCGCTTACCGCGAGGGCGGCCTTTGTGAGAGCTTCGTTTATGCGGTTTATGGGGTGTGAGATGAACCCCAACGGGTTCATCTCGCCCTTATAGCCCTGATAGACCATGAGGAGGATGGATGCCGTCAGGATTGGAAGCAGAATCCTGAGGCGGCTTTTATCAGGCATTAATTGATTGCTACTTTTTTAAGCAACTCTATCTCATCGAGCATCTTGCCGACTCCCCTTACCACCGCGGTGAGCGGGTCTTCGGCCACTACCACCGGCAGGCCCGTCTCCTGCCGTATGAGGGCGTCAAGCCCCTTAAGGAGCGCGCCGCCGCCTGCAAGCACAATGCCCTTGTCCACTATATCGGCGGCAAGTTCCGGAGGCGTGTTTTCGAGAGTCACCTTTATGGTCTCAAGTATCACCCCGACAGGTTCGCTCAGGGCCTCCCGTATCTCGTCCTCGTTAATCTGGACCGTCTTGGGTATGCCTGATATCAGGTCCCTGCCCTTTATGTCCATGGTCATGGGCTGCTTGCTCTTCATATCGTATGCAGTGCCTATCTCTATCTTAATCTGCTCGGAGGTCCTGTCGCCTATCATCAGGTTATACCTGCGCTTTATGTAAGCCATTATGGACTCGTCCATCTTGTCCCCGCCGACCCTCGATGCCTTACTGAAGACTATGCCGTCAAGGGATATGACCGCTATGTCCGTAGTGCCGCCGCCGATGTCCACTATCATGTTGCCCGAAGGCTCTCCTACAGGAAGTCCGACCCCGACCGCCGCGGCCATAGGCTCCTCTATGAGGTAGACCTCCCTTGCGCCTGATGCAAGGGCAGCGTCTTTAACCGCCCTCTGCTCCACCTGCGTTATGCCCGAAGGCACGCCTATTATCACGCGGGGGGATACGAAGCTCCGCCTGTTATGCACCTTTGCTATGAAGTACTTGAGCATCTCGCCCGTTGCGTCGAAGTCCGCAATGACCCCGTCCTTCATGGGCCTTATGGCCATGATGTTTGAGGGACACTTGCCGAGCATCTTTTTTGCGTCGGCCCCCACGGCAACCGTCTTCTTGTTGTCTTTCCTTACGACGACGACCGAGGGTTCGTTGCAGACTATTCCCTTGCCTCTCACATAAACGAGCGTATTGGCCGTCCCGAGGTCTATCGCAAGGTCATTTGAAAACCATCCCATTATGTCATGAAAAAACATCAGCTCTCCTTTTCAGTGACAAGTTCTAAGACCGAGGTCTTTGCTATCTCATCTCCAAGCCGCTTGCCCTCCTTGCTGCCGAGCAGCAGTATAAACTCAAACGCCCCGGCTGCCCCGCAAAAAAGCCATCCGATTAAGGGCAGCTTCCACAAAAGGAGTCCGGCGCCGAGGAGCGAGTTCCTAAGTATCGAGTCCCTTATGGAACAGGGGCTTCCGCCGGCCGATACGACCCTGAGGCCTGTCAGCATTTTGCCGAGGCTCCTGCCCTCAAAAAGGCCGTCGCTTATCAAAAGGTAGCCGACCCCTGCGAACCATCCCACTTTCGGAAGCGCCTCGGCCGCTGCAAACACCAGTATGACGTCTATAAATTTGGAGACGACCCTGAGCAAAACTCCGGCTGTTTTAGGCTCTCCCGTCATTAGAAATAGTAACATTCGGCAGTTGTTTTTTTCAACGAGACGGGGATTGAGGGGTCTGCGACAGACTTTTATGTCCTCATCAAAGCGGGTTTAACTGTTTTCTCTTATCCCACCTTAGACCTCAATGTCTTCCATGTTGACTTCCCTTGAGAACCCCATGCTGTTCACGACATCCAGTATTGTCTGGTCGGTTTGCACATTGGAGATTGCCTTGTTGATTTTCGGGTGGGCAGTAGACTGAGTGGTCTCGTTCTCGTTAAACAGATCCTCATAGAGCTTCTCCCCGGGCCTCAGCCCTATAAAGGATATATCGATGTCAATGCCCGGCCTGTAGCCGTAAAGGGTTATCATCCTTTTTGCAAGGTCGAGGATCTTTATCGGCTTGCCCATGTCAAGGACGAATACCTCTCCGCCGGCCCCTATGAATGCCGCATAGAGGACGAGATTTACCGCCTCGGGTATGGTCATGAAATATCTTGTTGTGTCCGGGTGTGTGATGGTTACGGGGCCGCCCCGCTTTATCTGATCCTTAAAAAGCGGCACGACGCTTCCGCTGCTTTCAAGGACATTGCCGAAGCGCACGATGATGTGTTTTGTGCCCGAGGGGTTCATGGAGATGCCTCTGATTATCTCCTCTGCGATCTTTTTTGTTTTTCCCATGACATTTACCGGATTTACCGCCTTATCCGTTGAGATGAGTATGAACTTCTTCACCCCGAAGTTTTTTGCCGTTTCCGCGACTATTTTTGTGCCCGTAACATTGGTTCTGAACGCCTCAACAGGATTGTCCTCCATCAGGGGGACATGCTTGTATGCGGCTGTATGAAAGATTACCTCGGGCCTGAATTTTTTTATTACTTCTGCAACCCTCTTTTTATCAATGATGTCCCCTATGACCGAGGTGACATATGGTGTTTTGAGGCCTGCCGGAGTGCGGAGTTCAAGGTCTATCTTGTATAGGCTTTCCTCATGCCGTTCAAAGAGTATCAGCCTCTCCGGCCCGAAGGAGGCAATCTGCCGTGAGAGTTCCGAGCCTATAGAGCCGCCTGCACCGGTTACCATCACCCGTTTGCCCCCGAAGAAGCCGCTCAGTTCTTCTTTGCTATCACAGACAGGCGCCCTGAAGAGTATGTCCTCCGGCTCGAGGGCCTTTATAGTGGACAGCAAGTCTTTGCCGCCCACGATGTCCCAGAGTCCCGGAAGTATTTTTATGGGAAGGCCGAACTGTCTCAGGTTCTTCACTATGGACTGAAGCTTTAAAGGGGATGCAGACGGTATGGCTATGAGGAACTCGTCGGGCTCTTCCTTTGCTACTATTGAGTCCAGCTCTTTTCTTGTGCCGAGGATGTTTATATCCCGTATCTTGAGGCCTTTTTTGGCAGGATTGGCATCGATGAGGCCTATTATCTCGTAGGGGTATGAGGGGCTTTGCTGTATGTCCCTGAGGAGCATCTCGGATGCATCCCCTGCGCCGATGATTATGATCCTTTTCTTTGCCCCGTAATTGCCGCTGGTTTTCTCATGAAGTCGCCTGAAGAGCCTTATGCCGCCCAGAAAGAAGACATTCAAGAACCAGTCAATCACATAGATAGACCTTGGGTATGAAATATCATCAAAGAAATGCCTGACTATGACAAGGAAAAGGGCCGAGCCAAAAGTCGTAGCCGTAGCGATTCTCAGAAGGTCTCCCACGCTCACATACTTCCACAGCCCCTTGTCCAGCGAGAAAGCAAAGAGGAATATAGTTCTTAGGATTATCAGAAAGGGGAGGTAGCGCAGGAACATGGCAAACTGATGGTGCTCTATTCTTGCGTCAAACCTGACGAAGAAGGCAAGGTAGTTTGCAAGCGCAAAAATGCCGAGATGTATGCCTATTACAATCGGCCTTCTATAAGCGGTAAACTTATTTATTATGCCGAGGATAAGGTCTCTCCGGTAAAAAAGCCTGAAGGCCGTAATGAGTAATATCTTCAGGTCATATGCGAGGGAAGCCTTTTTGACATATTCCTTGGCGAGCTTTATCTTCTCGGGCAAAAGCACATGGATATAGTACTCTTCGGTATTCCTTTTCCCCTTTAAGGGTTTTTCCTCGTCTGCTAACAAGATTGCGGCCATGTCAATAATGCCCGGCCTGATCTTTAAGATTTCCCTGTAGTCTTTTCTATATTTGCTTACATGCTTTCTGGCCTCGGCCCTCGGTCCTGCTATACTCATGTCTCCCAGAAGGACATTAAAAAGAGAAGGCAGTTCATCTATGCTTGTCTTTTTTAGAAACCTCCCGAGCCGTGTAAGGTCCGCACCACCCTCAACAGCGGAAGACGCCTTCCTTGGGGCATTCCAAGCCTCCGTCCTGAATTTATAAAGGTTGAACGGCTTAACCCCCCGGCCTATTCTTTTATGGGTCTCAAACACATGCCCCTTGCCTGTCATTCTTATGAGGGCGGAGACCACTGCAATGATTGGAGAAAAAAGTATCAGGCAGGCAAGCGAGGCAATTATGTCAAACAGACGCTTCATGGCTTTTTTGCTGCGGCAAATAGAACCTTAAAGTCCCTGTTAGGCAGGGCTGCATCAATTGGCCGGGGCGGGGTATATTCGGCTATCCCGTCATCTATCTCCGGAGGCAAAGGCCTGAGTTTGCCGAAGAATATTCTTTTTAAGAGTTCCTTCCCTTTCATGGTTTTTGGAATCAGATGGAGGGCAACTGCCGCCCTCTTGATGCCTGATATCAGTTTGCCTTTAAGCGTGGCCGGTGTTGCCGGGCAGTCGCCGTAAAGCGCTATATCGCTGAATCCGCCCGCTTTAAGCAGGCCAAAGAGTTCATCAGATGAGAAATATCTATGGCTGTAAGGGCTCGGGTTGAAGCCGGGCCAGTCCTTGTTGACGGTGCAGACAAGAAGAACACCGCCTTTTCTTATTACGCGATGGGCCTCACTCACAAATTTTTCTGCGTCCTGGAGGTAATAGATTGCCTCGTAGAGAATCATAGCGTCGAAGACCCCGCCCCCGAACGGGAGACTCTGCGCATCCATAAGGCATATTTCAATATTATGCTTCCCGGTATATGTCTGTCTGGCATATCTAAGGTTGTTCTCGTCGATGTCTCCGCCTACAACTCTTCTGGCATGGCGCGCAAGGTATCCAAGCCCTATCCCGGCACCGCATGCAACCTCAAGGACATCTTTTCCTTCACAAAACCCTGAAGCAAATCTGTACCTTGTGTATAACCGTGCAATCTGTTCAGAAGAGCCTCTCGTATCGGGGGTTTCCGTTACACCCCCGTACGAGCGCTCCTTACCATTGCCCTGCATTATAAAACTCGCATATTGCTTGTGCAACATATTTCACCTGTTCGTCATCAAGTTCGGGGTATATAGGGAGCATTACTACTTTTCTGAAAAGCTCGTCGGTGCGCGGGAGATTGAATGTGTTCAGCGTAAGGGCGGTAAACTGGTGAACGCCCTTACCACCCCATGGGAGCATTACCTCGATGCCTCTGGCATTCAGAAAGTTGACTAATTCGTTGCGGTTTTCCGCTTCAATCTCGTAATTTTGAAAGACATCATAATAATCTCCCCCTTCCACCGGCGGAGACGGTAAGCGCAGTTGCTTTAAATGCGCCAAGCCCGAGTTGTAAAGCCCGGCTATTGCTCGTCTTCTCTTTATCCAGCCGGGCAGTTTAGTGAGCTTGAAATCAAGGATAGCCCCGTGAAGGTTATCCATTCGGCAGTTCAGCCCCCAGAGGTTTATGTCCGTCCCTTTGCCCCTGCCATGATTTCTGAGCATTTTTATTTTATCCGCAAACTCGGTATTGTCGGTTACAACTGCGCCGGCATCCCCAAAAGCGCCCAGCAGTTTCGCCGGATAAAAACTGAAACACCCCGCCAGACCAAATGTTCCCGCCCCTCTCCCTTTATAGGTTGCCCCGAGCGACTGAGCGGAGTCTTCGATTATAGCAAGTCCGTGTTTCTCCGCAACCGACACCAGCTTGTCTATATCCGAGCAAATCCTTCCGTTAAGGCTTACGGGGACTATTGCCTTTGTCTTCTTCGTAATAGCCTTTTCTATCAGTGCAGCGTTCATATTGTGGTCATCTGCAATGTCCACAAAGACGGGTGTTGCGCCCCAAAATTTTATTACCTCGATTGTAGCAACAAAGGTGTGGGAGACCGAAATTACCTCGTCGCCTCTGCCGACGCCTGCCGCATGAAGTGACAATAAGAGGGCATCCGTGCAGTTTCCTACCCCTACGGCGTACTTCGCCCCGACAAATCCGGCAAGGTTTTCCTCAAACCTCATTAGGTCTTCCCCGAGGATATATGCCCCCCGTGCAAGGGTGTCCTTTATTATTTCCGTATACTCCTTCTCATGAATCCCGAACTGTAGCGGGTAATCAAAGTACCTGACTTTCCACTCCATCAACTATTCTCCATCAGTTTATTTAAAATTTCGTGAAATATTTTATCGGCAGTTAATCCATATTTTTCCCTCAGATATTCAGCGCTTCCAATATGAGCGGTTAATTTGCCGACACCGATCCTTTTAAGACAAGTATTATACCTTGTTTCTGCAAGAATTTCTGCAATTGCCGTCCCAAGCCCTCCTTCGACGTAATGCTCCTCAAGAGAGAAAATTAGTTCGTGCGTAGAAGCGACCTGCTTTATAACTTCGGCATCTAAGGGCCTCAGCGTATGCACATTGACCAGAGTCGCAGTAATACCCTTTCCTCTCAGCATGTTTAGGAGTTGTTTCCCTATATAAACCATACTGCCTATGGCGAGGATTGCAACATGCTTACCCTCACTTAAAAAAATAGGCTTGCCTATCTGGAAATCGGGACATTTCTCATGGACTGAGGGTTCGTTATTTCTACCGAGCCTGATATACATCGGCCCTTTGTGCCTGTGCGATATTTTGGCGAGGCAGGCGGCCTCGACAGGGTCGGCAGGCACGACTATTGTCATGTTCGGCAGGGACCTCATTAGCGCAAAATCCTCCAGCCCGAAATGGGTAAAGCCCTCAAGTCCGTAAGTAACCCCCCCTCCCACGCCGACAAGTTTTACATCCAGATTATGATATGCTATATCTATTCTAATCTGTTCAAATGCCCGCATTATTAGAAAAGGTATGATTGAATAACAATAGACATTCTTGCCCGAGAGTGAAAGTCCGGCTGAAATACTGCCCATATTTGCCTCGGCGACGCCAATGTCGTAAAACCTATCCGGACATCCGGCTTTAATGTCATCGAACAGCTTAAACCCTAAGTCGGCAGTAAGGACATAGGTGTTTACATCTTTTTGGTATAGCTCCGCAAGGGTTTTAAAAAATGCGGCTCTCATTTAAGCAATTCTTTTAAGGCATCCGCATATTCTCTATCGTCAGGCGCCCTGTAGTGCCACAGCAGCTTGTTTTCCATAAAGGAGACGCCCCTTCCTTTAATGGTATGAAGTATTACTACATTAGGTTTCTCGGTTGATAGAGAATTGAGGGCAGCAAATATCTCTTCAAAATCGTGCCCGTCAGCCGTCTGGGCATGCCAGCCGAAACTCCTCCATTTCTCATCCAATGGTTC
Organism: Thermodesulfovibrionales bacterium; assembly: GCA_030682405.1. GTDB lineage: Bacteria > Nitrospirota > Thermodesulfovibrionia > Thermodesulfovibrionales > JdFR-86 > JAUXOF01. The sequence continues at coordinate 5,172 of JAUXOF010000071.1, read as the reverse complement.
TAAATCTATAATATCCTTTGTGAACCCTAATGCCTGAATCTTATTGAAATCAACAAATGCAACCAAATTGCTCAGCCTGTGATGTCCTGCGAACATCAAGGCTTCCCAAACAGAGCCTTCATTTAATTCCCCGTCGCTTAGCAGCACATAAATCCCATATTTTTTCTTGTCGACTTTTGCGGCAAGGGCCATCCCCGCCCCGATAGAAAGGCCGTGCCCTAACGAGCCTGTGGATACCTCTATCCCGCGGCCTAAATCCATATTCGGATGCTGCTCGAGCCTCCCGCCGTCGACGGCAAACAGTTCCAAATCCTCCTTGCTCAGGAAGCCCCGCTCGGCCAGCACCGCGTACAGGGCAGAGCAGGCATGCCCTTTACTCAGAATAAATCTGTCCCTTTCGGGGTTTAATGGGTCGTCCGGGGAGACATTCAGGCGGTTGAAATAAAGCGCAACCAGTATCTCTACAGTTGAAAATGACGAGCCGATGTGGGGGCTTTTTGTCCTGTGGACTAAATCGAGTATGGACCTTCTTACTCGATTGGAAATAGAAAGACAGTTTTCTACGCTATACCCGTCAGCCATAGTTATGCTCCTGCAGTATTTAGCTTATATCTTAATCGATAACGGCAAACCCTATATATGGGTCAAATTCTATTCTTTCGATTTTCAGTTTATTAATGCCTATTGTCTCCATAAGCGCCACAGTCTCACCCGGCCAGATGGGATTATCAAGCTCGTCGAAGGCTATTATGGCGCCCTTGGGCATTCTTGGAAAAAAATTCTCAATAGCAACCCTTGTGGGTTCGTATAGGTCCATATCCAGAAAAAGCAGGCTGACAACGAGATGCCTGTTCTCCGAGATAAATTCGGGGATGGTTTTTGTAACATCCCCTTTAATCAGCCGGACCTTGCCGACATGCCCAAGGAATCTGTTGGAATCGTATATCTTGATCAGCTCGCTCAACTCCTCATAGGAGGAAGAGCAGAGCTGGCCGCGCTCGATGTTTATGACGGGGTTCATGTCCTTTTCCCCGATTTCCGGGAATCCCTCGAATGTGTCAAATCCGTATATCCTTCTCGTAAGGTTCGCAGGCTCCAGCACGGCGCTCATATTCGCCCATGCCATCAGTCCAAAGCCTTTATATACCCCGCATTCTATTATAGAGCCCTTTACCGGCAGCGCCCTTTTGAATATCTCGTAGAGGGAAAGCAGCCTTGTGAGCCTTTGTCTCCTTATATATTTCAGGAAGTTGTCTAACTTGACCTCGATGCTGTCAGGGCACTCCCTGAAGACCTTCTCAAGCCTTTTGCCGACATCTTTCTCCTCGGCTGTCCTGAAGCCTCCCTCCGGTGTGATTTCAGACATCTGTATACCCCCTAATCTGCCTTCTGGAACAAGGCCTTGATAGTTAAAAATATAATCTTTATGTCGGTCCAAAGCGATATGCCCTTTACATACTCAAGACTCAGTCTGATTTTTTCAGGTGCAATCTTTTCCATATAGTCCCTGTCGGGGTTGGCGCTCCCTTTTAGGATTTCCGCCTCGTTCCTGAATCTGATGGAGGCATAGTCGGTTATGCCGGGTCTTACGCTCAGGAGGAGTTTCTCCTCGTCGCTGTACAGTTCGACAGCCCACTGCACCTGAGGCCGCGGGCCCACAAAGCTCATCTCACCCCTAAGAACGTTAATCAACTGGGGCAATTCATCTATTTTATAACTCCTTAAAAACTTGCCTACCCTTGTAATTCGGAGGTCGTTTTCAGGTGTGGAAGACCCCCCTATTTTGTCTGCATTAACCACCATTGTCCTGAACTTAAAGATTTTAAAGGGCCTTCCATCCCTGCCTACCCTCACCCCTCGGTAAAAAACAGGCCCCCTGTCTTCTTTTTTGATCAAGGCTCCGATAAAGAGCAGTGCAGGGCATAGGAGCAAAAGCCCCAGAAAAGAAAAAGTAATGTCAAATAACCGTTTCACAGCTTCGGCTGAGACAAGGTAGCCATCGCATGGTAGCAGTAGACGCCGGGGTCGAATAAATCAGCCTCTTTGCGCCACCTCAAGACTACGAGCCTGAATGCCGCCTCCGTCTTGTTTATAGTGTGTACGCACTCGGTTATCTCCCTGTCAGTCGCCGTGCCGTCCTCTATCTTAAAAGGATGTTGTCCCGTCCTTTCGTTGAAGCCTGCCTGAGCGATGCTCGCAGTCAGGCAGGAAGGACTCCGGGTGACATATATAGTAAGCAGCCGCCTCCTTTCTGTCAAGGGAATATTCCCCAATGTCAAGCCAAAATAGAAATGTCCTATTCGGTTAATAGGGTGTTCATCCGCCGGAAATCCTATCAAGCATGCTCCGGGCCTCGGAGTCCTTTGGGTTTAGTCTCATGACCTCCTCAAACTCCGCCTGAGCCTTCTCTATATCCCCATTTTTAAAGTACAGGAGTCCGAGATTAAAGTGCGCGTCTACAGAGCCGGGATTGAGCCTCAGCGCTGCCCTGTAATGCCCTGCCGCCTTATCGGTTTGTCCCTTTGAGCCCCATGCGTTGCCGAGGTTGATATGGGCAGCGGTAAAGTCAGGCTTTATTTTCAATGCGGCCTCATAGTGCCTTATCGCCTCCTCAGTCTGTCCCTCTGCCTCGTATGCTATGCCAATGCCGTTTTCCGCCTCTACAAACTGCGGATTAAGCCTTAAGGCGTTTCTATAATGCCCTATGGCCTTAGTGGTCAGGCCATTAGACCAGAAGGCAAAGCCTGTGGAATAATGAACCCCGGCTTTTTGCGGGGACTTCCGAAGGGCGTCCTCCCACAGGCTTGTCCCTGTTGCCCACATGCCGTTCCTTGCGTACGCCGCGCCTGAGAAAACGACAGGCATAAGGAACAGTATTAAGAAGGCGGCGTTTTTCAGGGTGTTGCTTTTAATCCTTTCCACAAAGACGAATGCGCCTGCGGTCAGCGCGACGAATGCCCCTATAGACGGCAGATACACCCTGTACTCGCATATGACCGATGGTATCGGGATTATGCTTGATTCGACGGAAAGGGTGATAAAAAACCAGAATATGCCAAAAGAGATAAGCCGTCCTTCGACAAGCTCAGGATGCTTAGCTGAACGATATAAAAGATATATGGCAAAAGCGAAAAGGCAAAGCAGAAACAGCAGCGACAAAAACACCTGCGGTTCCATAAGCGAATGGGACACGGGGTAGTCGTAGTCTATGTTCTGGTTTACGGGCAGGAACAGTAGCCTTATATATGTCATAATCACGCGGAACTCCGTAAAAAGATAATCCCATCTTGACACGCCTTCCATGTAGCCCATCATGGCAGGCCCGATGCCGCTTATCATTTCTCCTGCGGGCTTGTCCGTGCCCATGAGCGTCAGGGGTATGATGGGCATGGTCAGGGCAAACGGCGCGAGCCGCATTATTCTCTTGCCTGCCGGGTCTCTGAAGAAAAGGAACTCATAGAGGATTACGACTGCCGGAAGGGTGAATGCGTTTTCCTTCGTCTTCATGGCCAAGACTGCTGAAAGAATGGACAGGGCATAGAAAGCGTACTTTGTTTTTTTCTCAGTAAGTCGTGATTTTATATAAAGCACGAGCGAAAGCATATAGAAAAGCGCAGACAGTGATGCAAGCCTCTGGAATATGTATGTAACCGCCTCGGTCTGCACGGGGTGGGAGACGAAAAGCAGGGCGGCAAGAAGGGCAATGAGGTTTGACTTTTCTTTTAAGCGGGAGTTCTCTAAGAAAGGAGTCCTGAATGTAAGAAGGACAAGTAAATAAACAAGAAGGCCGTTTATGATATGCACGGCGATGTTCACGACATGGTACCCCGTAACGTCCGTGCCGTGGATTTTATAATTCAGCCCGAATGTCAGGTATCCGACGTATCTCCTTTTGAGGCCCTCGTAGAAATCAAGCCCCTTTGCCTTGGATGGAGAAAGGAAATAGCCGAGGTCCTTTACAACCGGGTTTTCGGCTATAAGGATGTTTTCGTCCCACTGAAAGGGCGCATGAAACGTGTTTGAGTAGGCAAGCAGCCCGAGCAGTGCGATGAGGACGAGGTGGAAAACGGGTTTTTTGAGCAATCCGTAAAGGAGCGGGGTGAGGCCGGGCGATGGTTTCAGGGGCTTATTAACTATGGGGGCAGGGTGGGCAGGGGCATTTTTTTTCTTCCTTGACGCCTTGCCCATGCAGGTAGGTTAACATCTTTGCTTGCGGGATTCAAACCCCTCTCATCAAAAAAAGGGGGGGGTGAAAAAAAGAAATCACCCTTCCCCTCAAACATACCTCTCAAATGCGAGCGGTGGATGCGATTTTTCTTATTTGTTTACAAGTTTGTGCAGCTCCTCGAGAGAGGATGCTACAACGACCCCTGGGATATTCGTTCCGATGGTGGCGATATAAGAGCCTGTAACTCCGCCCCGGAAAGAAGTAAAGGTTATCCTGTAGACGCCGCGAACGAGAGCCTTCAGTGGGTCGTTCGGCTCCGAGGCATGCCGCAGCAGCGAGTTGTAGGTTTGCCCCCCGGGGTTGGCGTGCATCTCGGAGGAATCGTCGTTTGAGGCAAGCTCCCCGAAGACCTTGCCGCCGCCTTTTATCTTTGTCGGGTCGATAATATCCATCCTTTCAAGAACGAGGAATGTATCGAAATACGCTTGTGGGTCTTTAGACATGCCCGAATCGAAAACAGAATGTTTGAAGTCTTTTTCCCCGGGCTTTTTGTCTGACGGAGAGTACATGGAAACGCCTACCTCGTCTATAACCGCCGGAACCCAGAAATATATGTAATAGGCGGCTTTGTCTTTGTATTTACCGTCGGGCTTAACCTCTGTGGAGACATATCCGAAGTAATTTGCACATATTGCAAGTACGGAGCCCGGACTTTTAAAGGGCCGATGCCCTTTACCTTGGAGCTTTTCAACTCCTCGGCCAATGCCTCAGAAGAGATAACGCCTGCAACAAGGAACATGCACAAAAGAAGCATTAAAAATCTAAACAATCTGATGCCGGTATTCTTCATTGTCTTTTCCTCCTTCTGTTGGCTTTTTACACGAGACCGTCTTTCCATCGCCTCCCTTCGCGCAGTATTGAGCAAAGTATACAGAACGCCGGAGAAAGTTTCAAGGTGCAGCACAGACCCTAAAACTAAAATAGGGATAGAGTTTTCTTAGAAC
>JAUXOF010000063.1 GCA_030682405.1 Thermodesulfovibrionales bacterium | reverse complement strand
TTTCTCTATCTCCGTTGTCAAATCCTCTATTTTTCGCTGGTCGGCTTCGGCCTTTGTGCAATACGTCTCCTTCAAATTCTCTATTGTTCGCTGGTCGTCCCCTATTTTTCGCTGGTCGGCTTCGGCCTTTGTGCAATACGTCTCCATTTTTCTGGACATGCCTTCAATTTTCTTCTGTTCCTTCTGCACATCCCTTATGCTTTTTATCCCGAAAAAGGCAAGTATAGAAGCCAAAATGCCCAAAACCCATATAACTGATTTGGCAATTCCGCCCGTTGTTTCAATCGTCTTAGACGCAGTTTCCTGAATCTGCCTCTGCGCCTCAGCGCTCCTTGATATCTCCTTTTCAAGAATATCCTTTAATTCCTTGTCCTTCTCCATAAGCGCCTTATTCACTTCCTGCCCTGTTTCGAGTTTCTGTAGCCGTTCCTCGACAGATTGCCTGTTTTGCGCCTGTAGCTCGGAGATGTTAAAAAAGGTTGCGGGCAAAACAAGCGCCGCAAGAAGAACAATAGACCCGCTTATAAGATGCGCCTTTTTCATATGTGCGCTTAATATAAAGCCCAGCCGCAAAACTGTCAAGTTCAGATGGGTGTGCGTCATAAAAGTGGGGCAAGGCCGATTAGGTTTTTGTCCCCCTCTTTGGAAAAGAGGGGTGAGGGGAGATTTTTTAAATAAAATCGCTGTCATCGTAAAATCCCCCATACCCCCTTTGCTAAAGGGGGAATAAGAGGAAACAGCCAACCCCACAAATCTGACGCAGACCCAGTGCAGATTGCTTCCGAAGGTGAATTACTAATGCGGTCATAAGTAAAGATACATAAAAATCATATCCTGTCATGCCCGAGGACTGTAATCGGGCATCCATGGGTCTGGATTCCCGCCCTATGGGTCGTGACCCACGGGTCATAGACCTTCGCGGGAATGACGCCTTACTTATAGCCGTCTTAGTAAGTATTGTGTCCCCAGAATTCGGGATTGGTTAGCGCCCTGTTTTTGTAAGGCTTATTTTCTTATGGAACGATATTCCCTGCCCCTGTGCTCTATATCGTAAATCTTAATCTGCTTGATTTCACCATAAGTCCAATACAGGATTCTATAGTCTCCGACCCGCATTCTGCATAAACCCTTCAAATCGTCAGGCAAAGAGACAAGCGGGTGGTGGATGATTTTATCCGCATTCATGGAGAGCCAGTCTATCTTTTCGGCGATTCTTGCTTGTAGGGGTTTATCGAGTTTCTTAAATGACCCTTCGGCTTCGGGCAGGAAGGTTACTTTAAACATAGCTCGGTTTTAAGAGTTTTCCAATCTTTTCCCTTGCCCTGCATGTCGTCCTTTTTTGCTTTTCGCATTTTCTTTATGAATTCGGGGTTTTGAGCCAAGAGCCAATCCTCAAGGTCTTCCTTAGTATCCGCCGTCTCAAATACGCTGACAGGGAAAATAACGTTCTTTTTTGTTAAGGGCATTTCGCCTCCTTTTAAAAGCTTATAAATGCAGTATAAGGCAAAGCCGTGGTCAAAAACAAGCCGTCTTACTCCCCCATAAAGACGCACCGGAAAGGACTGACAGACCCTAAGCGGGAGTGGGTTAATAGGACATCTTTTAAAATTTCTTCCCTTGAGAGCGGCTTTACTTTCTTTGTTTCTATGTCCTTTATCCGCCTCTTTATTTCTGTCAAGATTTTTCTGCCCTAATGACAAGGACATTCCCCCCTACTGTCCTCGTTTGGCGGAACCGGTTCGGGTAGACGAGTTCCGTCCCCCTGTAATACATTAACCGCAGGAGGCACGGAGGAAAAACCTCCCCTCGCCCCTCCTTGGTAAGGAGGGGATTTAGACCACAGGAGGGGATTTAGACCACAGGAGGGGATTTAATCCTCCCCTTAATAATGGCCTATGGCTCGGAGCCAACGGCTCATAGAGGAGGTTGGCCGAAGGCTCGTAGAGAGGGGTAAGGTAGTATTATTTAAGGGGAAAGGAGCTTTAAAAAGATGCTTGTTTGTAAACCAAATGTAAACTTATTAAACTTTGAATTGAATAAAATCAATGGGTTAGGCTCTGGCACCCCCCCCTCCCCCCTGAATTAAAGCAGGGAGGGCTTGCATAGTGTAAAGAGGCAAGAGAAAAGTTTTTTGAAAAACCCTGTGAAAAGGTATAGAATTTCTCAGGAGAGGCAATGGCGTTGACTTTAATTAAAAAGGAGGGGTTATGGCAACGTATGTCGTGTTGAGCACACTTACGGATGAGGGGAGAAAGACCATCAAGCAGAATCCGCAGAGGATTCTTGAGGTGAACAAGGAGCTTGAAAAGATGGGCGTGAAGGTTAGGGAGCAGTTTGCAGTCCTGGGGCCGTATGACTTCGTAAACATAGTGGACGCCCCTGACAACGATACGGTCATGCGCATGTCCGTGGAGTTAGGCTCAAGGGGTTCGGTGCATCTCCTTACGCTTGTGGCCCTGCCGGTTGAGGAATTCATAAAAATGATTAAGTAGGCGGGAGCGGCTTGACGACAAATGACAGCGGCTGAACTTGACTTTAGGGGCCGGATGTTGCTAAGTTTCTAAAAACTAAAGGGGAGGTATTTGTATGGCGGACATAAAGGCTGATGTCCATGTGGATGCATGCGGGCTTAACTGCCCGATGCCGGTGCTGAAGGCCAAAAAGGCCATTGATGCGCTTGAGCCCGGACAGGTTATGGAATTAATAGCGACGGACTCTGGCACAAAGGCCGATATCCCGGCACTCCTAAAGAGGCTCGGCCATGAGCTTTTAGGCACAAAGGAAGAGAATAAAAAGTTTTACTATTACATAAGAAAAAAGTAGCCGCTGTTCTTAGTGTGTTCCGTTCAGGCATCGGTGTTTCGCGCAAAACTGAGGGGTGTTTGACCAAACACCTCCGAATCCTTTAAAATCAACAATCATGCCGGAGTGGCGGAATTGGCAGACGCAAGGGACTTAAAATCCCTCGGTGCTTAGCACCGTGCCGGTTCAAGTCCGGCCTCCGGCACTTTAAAATAAAGGGGTTACGCCTCTCCATGAATCCTCTATGTCGCAGACCCAGCAGCGCCCCGTGTTTGCTTGATAAAATGCCGCAAGGTGTGTTAGTTTTAAAAATAGGCGGCATTACAATTATAAGGCAGGAAAATGGTCTTTGACAGGGCAAAACTCAGGATAAAGCCTCTCGGAGAAAGAACCCACGACATAAGCTTAAGTTGCATTATGGAGCTTGCCCCACACGGTTCTCCTCACGCCTCTCTAAGGGAAGTAGCCTCGCGCATAAAGGCGGCAAAAGCCGGAGGAAGCGGGATAATAATGATGATGGGCGGCCATGTGATTAGGGCCTGCGTCCAGAGGTATATCATAGACCTTATGGAGCGCGGCTATGTCACATGCCTTTCCATGAACGGCTCGTGCGTGATTCATGACTACGAGTTCGCGTTGATAGGGGCCACCACCGAAAGCGTGGCGCGGTATATTAAGGAAGGGGAGTTCGGCCTCTGGAAGGAGACCGGTAGCATAAACGACATAGTGAACGAGGCGTATTCCCGTGGCGGCGTGGGCATGGGAGAGGCCGTTGGCAAGGCGATATGCGAGGGGGATTTCCCCCATAAGGATATAAGTCTTCTTGCCGCCTGCCACAGGCTTAAGATTCCCGCCACCGTGCATGTCGGCATAGGGTTTGACATAATACACGAGCATCCGAATTTCGACGGTGCGGCTGCAGGGGCCACGTCTTATTTTGATTTTTTGCGCTTTACCGATGCGGTCTCAAGGCTTGAAGGAGGGGTGGTTATGAATTTCGGCAGCGCGGTGACAGCCCCTGAAGTTTATCTTAAGGCCCTGAGCATGGCGCGGAACGTGGCAGCTCAGGAGGGCAGGCACATAAGGCGTTTCACTACTCTCGTCTGCGACCTGCATGAGCTGCCGGGGGATTTCAGGAAAGAACCGGCAAAGGAATGCCCTGCCTATTACTTCAGGCCGTGGAAGACGATGCTCGTCAGGACCGTCGCCGACGGCGGGGAGAGCTTTTACGTCAGGGGCACCCACTCGCAGACAATACCTGCGCTCTGGACCGCGGTCAGGGGGTTTTGAAACTCGGATGAGGACTCCGGAGACGAAGGTCAAGGCGCTTGACGGGCTTGCTAAGGAGCTTGATTCTCTGAGGGCGGAAGGCAAGAAAATCGTCCTCTCGCACGGCTGTTTCGACCTCATGCACCCCGGGCATATAAAATACCTTCTGGCCTCAAGGCTGATGGGCGACGTGCTTGTGGTCACAGTCACGCCGGACAGGTATGTGGACAAGGGGCGGGGAAGGCCGGTCTTTAACCAAGAGCTTAGGGCGGAATCCCTTGCCGCGCTTGAGTGCGTGGACTATGTTGCCGTAAACCAGTGGCCCACGGCTGAGGAGACGCTGAGGCTTTTGAGGCCCGACATATACGTCAAGGGGCAGGAGTTCGAGAACCTCAAGGACAAGACAGGGAAGATTCAGAGGGAGTATGAAGTCCTCAAGGAGATTGGCGCGGAGATGAGGTTTACGCACGAGATAGTGTTTTCATCCACAGAGCTGATTAAAGAGCATTTACGCGGTGAGGGGCCTTGGAGCGCGCCATAAAAAATAAGATACTGGTTTTGGACGGGATGGTCAGGAAGGCCGCCGCCCTCAGGCGCGAAGGCAAGGTCGTTGTACAGAGTCACGGCATCTTCGACATTGTACACCCCGGCATCATAAGGCATCTTACAGAGGCGAAAAAACTCGGCAACGTCCTCATCGTCACGGTCATAAAGGACAAGGACGTGCGGAGGGGGCCGGGAAGGCCCATATTCCCCGAGCAGATGAGGGTGGAGAACGCCGCCTCCCTCTGGATGGTGGATTACGTCTGCATGGTGGATGACGAGACCCCGTTTGACTGCGTTAAAATGATTAAGCCGGACGTCTTTGCGAAGGGCCAGACCTACCATGAGCGCGACCAGAAGATACACAAGAAGATATTCGAGGCGGAGAAGGAGCTATACTTCGGACAGACCAAAATTCAGGAGACCGAGGGGTTTTCGTTCAGCTCTTCCAGCATAATCAACAACTTCCTTGACATATACCCCGATGATACGAAGGCGTTTCTCAGGAAATTCTCCAAGAAATACGATTTCAAGGACATAGCCGATACCCTGAACAACATCAAGGACATGAAGGTGCTCCTGATAGGGGACGGGATTATAGACGAATACCACTACTGCGACTCCATGGGCAAGTCGGCCAAGGCCCCTCTGGTGGTTAGCAGGTATCTGGCCCATGAGGTGTTCACCGGAGGGGCGTTTGCCATCGCAAACCACGTAGCGGGGCTCTGCGGCAAGGTGCATCTGGTCTCGCTGCTCGGAAACCACGATTCGAGGGAGGATTTCATCAGGAAAAACCTCAAGCCGAACATAGACGCCAAGTTCTTCTATAGGGACGACGGCCCGACCGTGATAAAAAAGAGGTACATAAACCAGTACCTGAACCAGAAGCTGTTTGAGATAAATTACCTTAGCGACAGCTACATAGGCGGGCAGATGGAGTCCGACATCTCCGCCTACATCCGTTCCGTGATGCCCGGGTACGACCTCGTGATGGTCTCTGACTTCGGACACGGTTTCATCACCGGCGGCATGATAAGGGCCATAGAGGGGCACGCGGGGAAGCTTGCGGTAAACACCCAGACAAACAGCGCAAACGCCGGCTATAACATGATTACCAAATACCGCCGCTCGAATTTCATCTGCCTCGACGAGCCGGAGATAAGGCTTGCGGCTCAGGAGAGGTTCGCAAACATAGAGGACGTCGCAAAAAACATGTTTAACGTCTTAAACACCGACTGCCTTGTGGTGACTCTGGGAAAGAAGGGGGCAATAGCGGTAAGCGGAAACGAGGATGCGGTGAGGACGCCGATATTCTCCTCGAAGGTGGTGGATACGGTAGGGGCGGGGGATGCGGTCTTTGCCTTCACCGCGCCTATTTTCGCCTCCGGCGCGCCTCTGGAGATGATTTCTTTTATAGGCAACGCAGCGGGGGCGCTGGCGGTCCAGATAGTGTGCAACAAAAAGCCGATTGAGAAGCACGAATTGCTTGAATTCATACATGCCCTGTTGAGGTGAAGGAAGATGCGAAAAGCAGCGGAGAAATATTATAAGGATCTTGCGGGTTTCATAAACTCATTACGGGTTACGGACGGGGCGAACAGGCGCATGGACTTTCATCTGGGGATTGAGCGGGCCGGAGGCCTGATAGTCCGTCAGGCCGCAGCGGGCCGGAAGATGATGTTCATAGGAAACGGCGCAAGCGCCGCAATATCGAGCCACATGTCTACGGATTTCTGGAAAAACGGCGGCATCAGGGCTGTGGCCTTCAACGACAGCTCCGTCCTCACGTGCATTGGGAACGACTACGGCTACAGGCATATCTTCGAAAAGCCCATCGGGATGTTCGCAGACGAGGGGGACATACTCGTGGCCATAAGCAGCTCCGGCAGGTCGGAAAACATCCTGTTAGGCGTAGAGGCAGCGAGGCAGAGGCGCTGCGAGGTGATAACCCTGTCCGGATTCTCCCCGGACAACCCCCTCTCTTCAATGGGGGATATAAACTTCTATGTGGCGGCTCAGGCATACGGGCCTGTGGAGGTGCTTCACCATTCCATATGCCACTGCATTTTGGACGTAATCATGGGCGCAAAGAATGGATAAGTTTAAGAATGGATAAGTTCAAGATAGACAGCCACAAGCTCATATATCACGTCGGGAGGGTAAACGACTGGCTTGAGGGCAAACTGATATATCCCATTTACATGGAGATAAGCCCCTCCGGGATATGCAACCACCGCTGCACTTTCTGCGGGCTTGATTTCATGGAATACCAAAACAGGCAGCTGGACGCCGGGATACTCAAGGAGAGGCTTTCCGAGATGGGCTCCCTCGGTCTTAAAAGCGTCATGTACGCCGGCGAGGGCGAACCCTTCCTCCACAGGCAGATGGTCGAGATAATAGGCCACACGAAGAAATCAGGGATAGACGCGGCCCTGACCACAAACGGGGTGCTCATGAAGGAATCCGTTTCCGAGAAGATACTTGGCGATGTTGAATGGATTAAAGTGAGCATTAACGCCGGCACAAGCGAGACCTATGCAAAAATCCACCGCACGAAGCCCGCGGATTTCGACAGGGTGATAAAGAACATGGCCGCTGCCGCAAGGATTAAGCGGGAGGCCGGCCACAGGTGCGCCCTCGGCATGCAGCTTATCCTTCTGCCCGAGAACAAGGACGAGGTGGTAACCTTGGCCAAGACCGCGCGCGACATAGGGATGGACTACCTCGTTATAAAGCCGTACTCTCAGCACCTCCTGAGCAAGACCCGTAAATACGAGGGCGTAAAATACAAAGACAGCCTCCATCTTGCCGACGAGCTTAAGAAGGTTGGCGACGACAATTTCAGGGTGATATTCAGGGCGCGGGCGATGCTTAAGTGGGACGAAGGCATGCGCAACTACAAGCGCTGTCTTGCGCTGCCGTTTTGGTCTTACCTCGATGCGGGCGGCAACGTGTGGGGCTGTAGCGTATACCTCGGCGACGAGAGGTTCCTTTACGGCAACATCTACGAAAGCACCTTCAGGGAGATATGGGAGGGCGAAAGAAGGAAAAAATCCATCGAGTGGGCAGAGAAGAAGCTAAACCCGGCAAGGTGCAGGGTAAACTGCAGGATGGACGAGATAAACAGATACCTCTGGGAGCTTAAAAACCCCCCGGAGCATGTGAATTTCATCTAATAACGAAGTGGAAAACCGCGTAGCGCTTATAATGCTTTATGACCGTCAGAAAAGGCTACTCCTTCAGCACCGGACAGAGGACGCCCGCATTATGCCCGGCTACTGGGCATTCTTTGGCGGCGGGATTAAAGACGGAGAGACACCGGAGGAGGCCGTAAGGAGAGAGGCCTTCGAGGAGCTCCACTACAGGGCAAAAGCGCCGGAATTCGTATACGAGCAGGACTATGAAATCGGAGACATAAGGGGACATATGTATGTGTTCATAGAGGAGTTCTCAGGGGACAAATCAGCTCTTAAGCTTCAGGAGGGGCAGGGCTGGGGATGGTTTAAGTATACAGAGATTGCCCCCCTTAAGATGATAGAGCACGACAGGGAAGTGGTAAGGTTCGTAGGACGGCTCATAGAGAAGATGAACACAACATGAGGCAGGTTATGCGTTAATTCGGCTTACGCCTGTGGTATATTAATGGATGGATGTACATAGGCTTCCGGATATTGCCGAAAAGGTAAGAAGGCTCATACTTGAGATTGCCTGCCGGTCAAGGAGCGCCCATGTTGGATCCTCCCTCTCATGCGTGGATATCCTGACAACCCTTTATTTTCATGCCATGAAAATAGACAAAAATGATTGGAAAAACAGGGACATCTTCGTCCTCAGCAAGGCGCATGCCGCAATGGCCCTCTATTCAACCTTAGCCTGTAAGGGGATTATAAGCATGAAAAAGCTCTCCGGTTACATGCAGAACGACGGAACCCTCCCCGCGCATCTCGACAGGTTCACCTCGCCCGGCATAGAGGTCTCTGCCGGCTCCCTCGGACATGGCTTCAACATCGCCATAGGCATGGCGCACGGCTATAAGCTTAAAAGGGATGGAAGACGGGTATTCGCCCTCATCGGGGATGGCGAGTCCGAGGAGGGCTCGATATGGGAAGGCGCAATGTTTGCCTCAAAGCTCAAGCTCGACAATCTTACCGTGATAATGGACCGCAACGACCTTCAGGGCTATGGAAGGCCGTCAGAGCTTTGTCATTTCGAGCCCATGGAGGACAAGTGGAAGGCTTTTGGATGGAAGGCATTGAGGGTGGACGGCCACAGCTTTACAGAGCTTAAAGGAGCATTAAAGGGCGGGGAAAAGGGCAAGCCAAAGGTAATCATAGCAGAAACTACAAAGGGGAAAGGAGTTCCGTTCATGGAGGATGAGATGAAGTGGCACTACTTCATCGTGACGGACGAACTTCGTGAGGAGGCCATGCGGCATCTCTGTAAATATTGACATATGAGAAACTCCGTAATTGAGAGGATTACAAAAGAGGCAGGGAAGAAAAAGGATATATTTTTAATCACCGGCGATGCAGGGTTCGGGGTTCTCGACAACTACAAGAAGTCTTTTCCGGAGAGGTTCCTCAACCTCGGCGTTGCCGAGCAGAACATGATAGGCATGGCATCAGGGCTCGGGCTTAGCGGGTTCAAGGTATTCGTCTATAACATAGTGCCTTTTGTCCTCTACAGGTGCTACGAGCAGGTAAGAAACGACATCTGCTACCAGAATGTGCCTGTCACTTTAATAGGCATCGGAAGCGGGGTCACCTATTCCCCGCAGGGAGTTACGCATTATTCCGTGGAGGATATTGCGCTTGCAAGGACGCTTCCGAATCTCGTCATATTGTCGCCCTCGGACCCCATCGAAGCGGTTAAGTGTGCTGAGTATGCAATCAAGAGCAAAGACCCCGTATACATTAGAATCGCAAAGAGCGGGGAGCCTGTAATCCATACCGGAAGGGTCAAAGACATAACGAGACCGGTTGTCTTAAACGAAGGGGAAGGCGTAGCCGTGCTCTTTCACGGCTCTGTGAGCACTGAGGTCGTATCCGCCCTTAAAGGAGTTGACAGGAGGCCAAAGGCCGTCTCTGTCCCGATGCTTCAGCCCATGGACTTCAGCTCCCTCGAAAAGGAGCTTAAGGCTATTCACACGATTATAACCGTAGAGGAGCACTTTGTAGAAGGCGGCCTCGGAAGCATTATTGCCGAGTGGATAGTCAGCGAAAGGCTTGATTACAGGCTGATAAAGCTCGGAATAAAAAACGAGTTTATCCACAAGATAACGAACAATGCCGGCATGAGAAGCCATTACGGCATATCCTCGGAGGGCATTAAAGGGGCAATCGAAAAGGCATACGGAAATGGCTAAAAAAATACTTCTCCTCGGACATACGGGCAAGATGGGCACGGCCATTAAGGAAGTCTTTGCCGACGGCTATACTGTTACAGGCTTAAGCAGCAAGGACTTCGATGCTATGAACTTCGAGGATGTGCAGGACACGATTTCAAGGCACAGTCCGGATATCCTCATAAACACAGCCGCATTCTTAGGCATAGACCCATGCGAGAAAGAGCCGGAGCGTGCCTTCAGAATGAATGCGCTTTACCCGAAGGCCCTCTCGGAGCTTTCCAATAAAATGGGGTTTCTGCTTGTGCACTTCAGCACGGATGCCGTGTTTAACGACTCCAAGGGAGATTTCTGCACGGAAGGCGACACACCCTGTCCTTTAAATGTATACGGTGCAACGAAATATGCGGGGGACTGCTTCATACAGGCGCTTGCCGGGCGCTTTTACATCTTCCGGGTCTCTGTGCTTTTCGGAAAGACCCCGAAGGACAACCAGTTCGTCGAAAAAATGCTCCAGAAGGCGAGGGAGGGGCAGAAGACCTTAAGGATATCCGGGGACATAATCTCATCGCCCACTTACAGCAAGGATGTTGCCGCAGAGGTAAAAAGGATTGTCGAGGCCCCCATGCCGCATGGCGTTTATCATATAGCGAACGAGGGGAAGGCCTCACTCTATGAGCTTATGAAGGAGATTACAGAGACACTCGGGCTGGATGTGAAGGTCGAGAAAGCGTCATATAGGGACTTCCCGTATGTCGGGATAAAAAATACGAACACACCGCTTAAATCCATAAAAATAAACGCTCTCAGGCCGTGGAAAGAGGCCGTAAGAGAGTATTGCAGGGAGATTTGAAATGGACAAATATCTTATGGACGGACATAAGCTCTTCTGGCACCTCGACAGGGTGCAGGAGTGGCTTCAGGGAAAGAGAATCGCCCCGCTTCATATTGATGTGGGTTTGAGCAAAGGCTGTAACATCAGGTGCGAGTACTGTTTTGGGGTGCTTCAGGGGAATTTCTACAAGAAGGGCGCGGAGGTCTACTTCCCCCGCGAGCCGCTTTTGAATTATATGAAAAGCGCAGGGGAGATGGGCGTAAGGTCAATGGGCTTTATCGGAGAGGGCGAACCCCTCCTCAACCCGCATGTGTATGAGGCGATAGAGACCGGCAAAAAGGCAGGCGTGGACATCTCGATTGGCACTAACGGCATACTCTTCGATGCGGGCAGGGACGGCGAGATGGCGCTTGAGCACCTCACATGGATGAGGTTCAACCTAAGCGCGGCATCGGACGAGGCATACAGGAGGGTCCACAGGAGCAAGGAGTTTGAGGTGGCGGTGAGCAAGATGAGGTTCTGTGTAGAGACTAAAAAGAGGAAGAACCTTCCGGTTACGATAGGCCTCCAGATGGTTCTCACCCCGACTAATGTAGATCAGGCGGTGCCTCTCGCCAAATTGGGAAGGGAATTGGGAGTGGACTACCTCGTCATAAAACAATGCAGCGACACCGTGGAAAACGCACTCGGCGTTTACAAAAAACTTGCCGACTACGAAAACTTCGAGGACATACTCCACGAGGCCGAGTCTCAGGGCAGAGACGGTTATAATGTCATCGTAAAGTGGCGTAAGGTCATGAATATGGGCGAGCGGATTTACGACAGATGCCTCGGCGCGCCGTTTCTCCTCTACTCAAGCGGCGATGGAAGGCTTTACCCCTGCGGGATGTTCTTTAATTACAAGGAAGAGGAGTTCCGCTTGGGCGACCTCACAAAACAATCCTTCAGGGAGATTATCGAAAGCGAGAGATACGCTGAAGTCATTCAAAAAGTGGCAGAGCTTGACGTAAAGAAGTGCTACTCCAACTGCAGGACGCACTGCGTAGACGAGTTCATCTGGCAGATTAAGCATCCGCCCGAGCACGTGAATTTTATATAGAGGTATAACATATGGCAGACAAATATCTGATGGACGGAAACAAGCTGATGTGGCACTCAGGGCGGGTCTTAGACTGGCTTAGCGGGAAAAGAATAGCGCCCCTCTATATAGACATGGGGATAACGAAGACCTGCAATATCCAGTGCAAATATTGTTATTACTCCGTCCCTGAAAACAGGACAAGCGAGACCTTCCCCACAGATACGCTCATAGCCTTTCTGAAAGACGCTGCCTCGATGGGGGTCAAGGCCATAGGCTTTCTCGGAGACGGAGAACCGATGGTGCATCCCGGGGTTTACGAGGCTGTGATAGCAGGGGCAGAGGCCGGATTGGATATGGCGCTCTCAAGCAACGGGCTCGTGCTCAAGGAGAAGGGGCTCGAAGATTTTCTCGCCTCGCTTACATGGATAAGGTTCAATATAGCGGCTTCCGCGGAGAAATACGAGCAGGTGATGGGTAGCCGCCGTGAGAGCTTCGGAAAGGTCGTAAGCAACATCGGTAAGTGCGTCGCGATCAAGAGGAAAAACAGCTTGAAGGTGACGATAGGCCTTCAACTCGTCCTGATTGAGGAAAATGCGGACGACATCGTTCCGTTTGCAAGGCTTGGCAAAGATCTCGGCGTGGACTACGCTGTTATAAAGCAGTGCTCCGAGAGCTATAACCACAACCTTGACCTCGGGGACGAGGACTACGACAGGTTCGCCCCCCTTCTTAGGGAGGCGGAGTCTTACTCGGAGGGCGGCTACAATGTTATCGTCAAGTGGAAGAAGATGCGCGGCAGGGGCATAAGGGGATACGACCATTGCTACGGCTGCGAGTTTCTGCCCCAGATATCCGGAAACGGCAAGGTCTATAACTGCGGAAATTTCTTCGGAAACGAGGCCTTCTGTGCGGGTGACCTCACTAAAGAGTCATTCCGGGACATAGTGTTCGGGGAAAGATATAAAGAGGTGATGGACAGGGTAAAGACCGAGGTGAATGTCCATAAGGTCTGCGGCATAAACTGCCGGCAGAACGAAATCAACGAATTTCTGTGGATGGTTAAAAATCCCCCGGAGCATGTGAATTTCATCTAAAGTCATGAGAACTGGCAATAACAAAAGGCTGGCCTTTTACCTTGAGATGCTCCGCATCAGGGTGATAGAGGAGGAGCTTGTCCGCTACTACGCGGAGCAGGAGATGCGCTGTCCGGTGCACTTCTGCATAGGGCAGGAGGCCGTCCCCGTGGGCGTGTGTCAGGCCCTTGGCGGAGCGGACACGATAATGAGCAACCACCGCTCGCACGGCCATTACCTTGCGCGGGGCGGAGACCTAAGGCGCATGGTGGCCGAGCTGTACGGCAGGGAGACCGGGTGCGCCTCGGGCAAGGGCGGCTCCATGCACCTGATAGACAGGTCTGTGAACTTTCTCGGGGCGACTTCCATAGTGGCCGACACCATTCCGATAGCCGTGGGCGTGGCGTTTGCAAACAAGCTCAGGCGCAGAAAGTCGGTCTCTGTGGTCTTCTTCGGCGACGGTGCGACAGAGGAGGGGCTTTTTTACGAAAGCCTTAATTTTGCGGCCCTGCACCGCCTGCCTGTTTTCTTCGTATGCGAAAACAATCTCTATTCCGTCTATTCGCCTCTTAACGTAAGGCAGCCCGCTTCGCGAAATATATATAAGGTGGCGCGCTCATTGGGGGTTGAAAGCTCAAGGGTAAACGGCAACGATGTTGAGGCGGTCAACAGGGCCTCGGCTTCCGCCCTAAGGGGCATACGCCGAGGCCGCGGGCCGTATCTGCTTGAGGCAATGACCTACAGGTATCTGGAGCACTGCGGCCCTAACTGCGACATCGAGCTCGGATACCGCGCAAAAGAAGAGCTCGAGCAGTGGAAGAAGGCGGACCCTGTTGCCGCTTACGAAAGAAAGCTCATCAGGGAATCCGTTATCTCTAAGGACTATGCCCTGAAGGCCCGCAACAGGATTATCAAGGAGGTCGGGGAGGCCGTCAGGTATGCTAAATCCTCGGCCTACCCTGAGGCCGACAGGCTCATGATGGACGTTTATGCGCAATAATCACAATAAGAAAGAATGCGGGCCTAAGGGGAAAAGGCTGATAACCTTCACTGCCGCAATTAACGAGGCCCTTATAGAGTGCATGGAAAAAGACCCCGGGGTTTTTGTAATGGGGCTTGGCGCCCCTGACCCTAAAGGGGTGTTCGGCACTACTCTGGGTCTTCAGAAGAGGTTCGGCACGGGCAGGGTCTTTGACATGCCCATATCCGAAAACGCAATGACCGGAGTTGCGATAGGGGCGGCGATAAGCGGGATGAGGCCGGTCATGGCGCACCAGCGGGCGGATTTCGTGCTCATGGCGATGGACCAGATTGTAAACAGCGCTGCCAAATGGCATTACATGTACGGCGGGCAGGCAAGCGTTCCGCTTACCATCCGCACCGTAGTGGGACGGGGATGGGGGCAGGGGCCTCAGCACTCGCAGAACTTTCAGGCCCTCTTTGCGCAGGTGCCCGGGCTTAAGGTCGTAGCTCCCACCACGCCGTGCGAGGCCAAGGGGCTTCTGACGGCCTCCATAGAGGAGAACAACCCGGTGATTTTCGTCGAGCACCGCTGGCTTTCAAACCAGATGGGCGATGTGCCGGAGGGATATTACTCCATGCCCCTCGGCAAGGCCAACGTCATGCGAAAAGGAAGCGACATCACGGTGGTTGCCTCGATGGACATGGCCCTTGAGGCGATGGTAGTTGCCGATGGGCTGCTAAGCAGCGGGATAAGCGTGGAGGTCGTAAACCTCCGCACAGTCAAACCCCTCGATGCCGAGACCATCTTAGGCTCGGTTGCAAAGACCGGGCGGCTTGTGGTCATGGATTCAAGCTGGTATGAGTTCGGCGTCTCTGCCGAGATAGCGGCGGTTGTGGCTGAGAAGGGATTTGACTCTCTTAAGGCCAAGGTCAGAAGATTAGGGCTGCCTTCGGTCCCCACGCCCACAAGCCCTGCGCTTGCAGGACATTACTACCCCAGCGAGGCGGATATCTGTCTTGCCATTGGGGACGTTCTGGGCGTAAGGCTCAACCCGCGGAAGCTTGGGTTTAAGGACGTTGTGGGCGATGTCCCGGACGAATATTTCAAGGGGCCTTTTTAGGAGGGCTGTATGGGAGACGAGGAGAGGTTTGTAATCATAGGCAGCAATTCCTTCTCAGGGGCGCACTTTGCGGACTATGTCCTTAGGGAAAACCCCGGCGCCTCGGTTTTGGGCATAAGCAGGTCTCCTGAGAGTAAAGGCTGTTTTCTTCCTTATAAGAAATCCTCAGGCGGGAGGTTCGGCTTCCGAATGCTTGACCTCAACAAAGACCTCGATGCCATAGTTGCCGCGCTCAGGGAATTCCGGCCCCACTACATACTGAACTTCGCTGCGCAGGGGATGGTAGGGCAGAGCTGGAGCGCGCCGGAGCAGTGGTTCAACACAAACTGCATAGCCCTAATGAACCTTGCAAGCCGCATATCAGGGGACGACTACCTCAGGCGATTCGTGCAGATATCCTCCCCTGAGGTCTATGGGCCATGCGACGGCGTGACCGAGGAGAATGCCAGATTCATGCCCTCCACCCCGTATGCCGCTTCAAAGGCCTGCGGAGACCTGAGCCTCTATCCCTTTTATCTCAACAGGGGGCTTCCTCTGGTTTATACGCGCGCAACCAACGTCTACGGCCCGTACCAACAGCTCTACAGGATAATCCCAAGGACTGTCCTTTTTATCAAAACGGGTAAGAAACTCCAGCTTCAGGGCGGGGGCAGGGCGGTGAAGTCATACATCCACATCAGGGACGTCTGCGACGCTACTCTTAAGATAGCAAGGGGAGGGCGAAACGGGGACGTTTACCATATCTCGCCCGACGGCAAGGGGATAAGCATATACGACTTGGTGCTGCTTATTTGCGAAAAAATGGGGCGCAGCATCGAAGAGACCGCCGAGATTATAGGCGAGAGGCTCGGGCAGGACGCCCTCTATGTGATAGATTCAACAAAGGTGCGCACGGAGCTTGGATGGAGGCCCGGCACAGGCCTCAGCGAGGGGCTTGATGAGGTTATAGAATGGGTCAATGAGTACTTTGAGGAGCTTAAGGTCTCTGAGACGGAATACATCCACAAGCCGTAGCTGCCCTCTTTTTAAGGGTGAGAATTCTTGCGCACCCGGATTACAGTGTGTTATATTTAGAAATGGAGACGTTAAACAGCCTGACGCCCGCTCACCCGGCTTCCGGTGCTGCCTTAAAGCCTGAGATTACCGTGGTCATGCCCGCTCTTAACGAGGAGAAAAACATCCGCGCGGCTATCGAAAACACGATAAATGCGTTTGACGACAACAGAATAAGGGGCGAGGTCATCGTCATAAACGACGGAAGCACAGACAGGACTGAAGGCATAGTGGCCGAGATGATGAAAATGGACGGCAGAATCGGCATTCTAAGGCATGAGACTCCCAAAGGGATAGGGAACTCTTTTTGGGACGGCGTGGACATGGCTGCCTCGGATTGCGTCGTCATGCTGCCCGGGGACAACGAGAACGACCCGTGGGAGATTTTCAGATACCTGAGGCTGCTTGAGCATGTGGACATGATCATACCTTTTGTGTTCAACAAAGAGACGCGCTCTTTTTTAAGGAACGCCCTTTCCTTCGTTTACAGGTTTATAGTGAACACGACTTTTTTTACCAACTTCAACTACACAAACGGCACGGTCCTTTACAGGAAATCAGTGCTGAAAGACCTCGACTATAGGAGCAGCGGCTTTTTCTTTCAGACGGATATACTCGTGAGGTCCGTCAAAAAGGGCTATCTTTTTGCCGAAGTCCCCTATAGGCTCGGCATGAGGAAGGGGGGGCTCTCAAAGGCAGTCTCTTTCCCTTCTTTCTACAAGGTTGTAAAAGGATACATGAGGCTTGTGAGGGATTTCTACTTTGTAAAGAAGGACAAAAAGGGCGGCTCCTTATCCGAGGACTCTCAGGCTGCCAAGAGGCAGTATCCGCAGTCCAAAAGCAAGCTGATATAAGGGGGTCGGTTTTTTATGGGCACGATTATCCTTGACGGCCACAAGATAGCGTGGCATAAAGAAAGGGTTGAGGCGTGGCTGAGGGGCGAGAGGATAGCCCCTGTCACGATAGACTGCGCCCTCACCCGCAGGTGCACTTATAAGTGCGTTTACTGCTACGGGCAGCTTCAGGAAAACGACGAAAAGAGGATGACGCGGGATGTCATATTCCGCTTTCTGGACGATGCCGCTGAAATCGGCGTAAAGGCGGTAAGCCTGATAAGCGACGGGGAGAGCACTTGTTCGCCTCATTTCTACGATGCCGTGCTTCACGGCAAGGCAAACGGGCTTGATATGTCCACCGCGACCAGCGGGCACGTGCTTAAGGACGAGAGGCTCGAGGAAATTCTGCCTGCCCTCACATACCTCAGGTTTAACATCTCTGCCGCAGACCCCAAGCGGTATGCAGAGATACACGGCTGCAGCACTGGCGCGTACGACAAGGTTATCGGCACCATCAGGGAGGCCGTGAGGATAAAAAAGCAAAAGGGCCTTGCCGTTACCATCGGGCTTCAGATGGTTCTTCTGCCCGAGTTCAACGACCAGATTATCCCTCTTGCCCGGCTGGGCAGGGAGCTTGGGGCGGACTACCTCGTCATAAAGCACTGCAGCGACGACGAGCGCGGCACTCTCGGCGTGGACTACTCCAAATACCATGGGATGATTGACATCCTGAAGGAGGCAGAGACTTACTCCACCGGCACATATATTGTCAGGGCGAAATGGTCCAAGATTCTAAGCGACGGCAAGAGGAAGTACAGCCGCTGTTACGGCCCCCCCTTCATGCTTCAGATATCCGGTTCGGGCCTTGTCGCCCCCTGCGGCATGTTTTTCAACAACACGTACAAAAGATACCATATAGGCAACATCGCGGATACGTCTTTTAAGGAGCTTTGGAAGGGCGAACGCTATTGGGAGGTAATGGACCTCATAGCCTCCGAGGGGTTCGATGCCCACAGCATGTGCGGATGCCTCTGCCTGCAGCACAAGATTAACGAGTTCCTCTGGGACCTGAAAGAGGGCGGCGAGCCCCTTGAACAGCCGGAGGGCGAAATGCCCGAGCATATAAATTTCATTTAACCGATGGGAAATGTTTCTGGCATAACGATAGGGATAAAGTGCGCTCCGGAGGAGGGATATTTCCGGGCTGTGAGGCAGGCAGGGCTTGAGGCTGTGGAGCTTTATCTCTCAGCGGAAATCCTCCGCGATACGGAAGGCATAATAAGGCTTTGCAATGGCTATCCCTTCCGCTACTCTATTCATGCCTCCGGCGAGGGTTACGACCCTGAAGGCGTTGCCCGCATTTCAAAGGCCATAGGCGCGGAGGTTGCGGTTTTTCACAACGTGTTTTTTGACGACGAGGGGTTCATGAATTTCATAAGGCTTGCATCCCATGTGCACATGAGCGGCTATACGTTCGGTTCGGACAAGTGGCATACCCATATACACAACAGCCCGGAAAATGGAAAACGGCTACTTGGCCTTCTGAGGGAAGGCGGATATTCAGGGCTTGTCATATCCGAGGCCCGGAAGTCGCTTCAGACCTACGAGGAGTTCAAAAGGCTGAACGACTTCGTAGGGAGCTGGGAGCAGTCCGCATGAAGACCCTGCTGTGGGGCTCGGTCATATTCGGCGTCTCTTTCATCCTCCACCTCGGCATATGGAAAGTTCGCCTTCCCAAAAGGCAGACGAGGGCGCTACTTCTTATATTCTTTGGCTCATTGGCAGCCTTTTTTGTCTTTTTCCTGGTCTCCGCCTCCCTGAGCTTGCAAGGGTGCATATCAGTAGGGCTTTTCGTCGTCTCCCTCACCCTCGCTTACATCATCACCTACTCGGCGATGGAGGTGGACAGCCCCTCGCTCGTCATGGTCAACGCCATAGCCGGGGCAGGCACTGAGGGGCTTCCCAAGGGCAGGTTTGACGAGATGATGACGGACGACGTTCTGGTCATACCGAGGATAAAAGACCTGCTCAGGGACGGTCATGTATATCTCGAGGGGGGCAGATACCGTCTCACGCCAAAGGGCGAATCGTTCATAAGGATATTCATTTTCTATAGGAAGCTCCTTAGGGCTCCGCTTAGGGGCGGGTGATGCAAGGCGGCGTCTTTGAGCCATTAATCCCTGTCTTTGCGTTCGGGGCAAACGTCCTGATTCAGGTGCTCTCGGCCCGCCACATAAGGGGGCTTGGCCTGCTTAAATCCATTTTTCTCGGCTTTGGCGCGGGGCTCCTTTGCCTGCTTCTGCTGGAGGGATATGCGTATTTTATAAGGCCCCGCGTCTCGGCTGATTTTATCTCGGCAGCAGTGGCGGATGCGGTTACATACTCGGCCCTTGGGTACGGATATTTCCATTTCATAAACCTCGGGGTGACTGCCCGCAGGATACGGCTGCTCATAGAGGTTAAGGACTCAAGCGGCCTGACCCTTGAGGAACTTCTTTCAAGGTACAACGCAAAGGAGATGGTTTCCAACAGGCTTGGCAGGCTCCTCGGAAGCGGGCAGGTAGCGCTCAAGGACGGGAGATACTTCATAGGGAAACCGGTCATGCTGTTGGCGGCAAACGCGATGACCGCGTTGAAGCTCCTTGTGCTTGGAAAAAAGAGCGAGTTCGACTGAGACCCGCGAAGGGACAATGTCGCAGGGCTTGGGCGCAATTGTTGTTTACACCGGCAAAGGGAAACTGTTAAATTAAAAAAAGCCTTAATATGCTTATGGAGCGGGGGGAAGAATGCCAAAGCAGCTAAAAACCGATAGGCCGGATTTTTATCCTGTATTCATCGCCGCCTTTGCGCTCCTGAGCTACGGCAGAATATTTTTTCTTGCCGATGTCTTCTGGGACGACAACGCATGGTTCCTGTCCCTGTACAAAAGCAAAGACTTAGATGGGTTCCTTAACACAGGGTGGCTTGAGTTGAGGAGGGCGGCCAATGGGATTTTCACTTATTATTTTTTCAGTCTCCATAAAAATACGGACTATTTCTATATTATCGGGCACTCCTTAAATTTAGTCACACAGGTGCTTACGCCGTGCTTTTTATATCTGCTCGTGAGGGACCTGTTCGGGAAGAGGTTTCCCGCTTTTCTGTCGGCTGCCGTTCTGCTCATTTATCCGATAGATTATACATTGCCGATTTTCTCCACCATAACTTACCGATTAGGGTCCCTGCTTAGCGTGATATCCCTTTATCTGACCATGAGGGCTTTCAGCGGGGATAAGCGCTGGCCCCTGCTGGCCGTTGGGCTTGCGCTTTCAGGGTTTTCGGAATATGTCCTGCTTGAAGCGGCTGTAGCCCTTGAACCTGCGAGACTGTTCATAATCGGATATTCTTTTTACAGGGAGGGCGCCGACAGAAAACATATCATAAAGAATCTGGTCAAGTACGGCTCGCCTTTCATCCTCCTTCTGATGCCTCTCATATTTTATAAATTAATATATAAGCCCTTCGGCATTTATACCGATATCTATAAATCCGACCCCCTTTTCTTTTTAAAGTGGAAACTGCACCTTGAGTTCCTTAAACATTTCTTTTTCGTAAACTGGTTTCGCTTTACGGGGATTGTTGACTGGACGAGATACGCCAGTCTATGGTCGGTTATGCTCGGGATTCTTGGTATGCTGTCAGGACTTTATGCGCTTAGGGGGGTTTTTAAAGAGGAGGAATCCCTTAAACAAAGCCCTGCGGCACAATGGAGAACAGGTATGCTTGTTCTTGCCTTCGGCTTAATTATCTTAATACCGTCGGTTTCACTATATGAGTTTACCGGGCGGGTGCCGGGGTTTAGGATAGAATCCCGTCACGGCATTATTGTCCAACTCGGTTACGCCATGGTATGGGGAAGTTTATTATTTATTCTGCCTGCATTTTTCCTCAAAAACAGCTTTAAAAAATCCGCTTTTAAATTATTCGTATCCGCGCTGATAGGAATCGGGATATTTTTCAGCAACTTCAACCTCGACCTCGCTTATAATTCATGGCAAAAGCAGGCCGGGTTCTGGAGGGCTTTTACCGCCCGGTTCCCGGTTATACCGGAGAAGGCCGCGTTTTTCTTTGACATCTATCTGGATATGCCGGTTTTTGACACGGAGTTCGACAACGAATATGATTACGAGTTCGTTTTAAACGCACTTTACGCGACATCGGAGAAGCCGGAAGATTTCCGTAAACACGTAGCCCTTTGCAGAAACGATTTTACGGCGGGAAATGTGATGGATAGGGAAGCATTAGTTTTGTATTTAACCGGAAATACTAAGCGTACTCAATTCAGATACGACAGCCAGCATTGGGGGAAAAGCCTTATAGATACGGACGATGTCATATTCGTATTTTATAACTTAGACGGGTCATTGCTTGTAAATAAGGAACTTTTGCAGTATTTTCCGCAACTCGGTTATGATTATTTCTTCAGAAGTCTTCTTGACAAGGAATTGCCCGAGCTTCCAAGTTCTACCCCTCCCGCATACCCGCTGAGGCATAAACTCAAGGGTTTCTACTGAGAGACCGCTAAAAAGGCCGGAAAATGCGATACATTGTCATAACTCTCGGGAAAATGGCATTGGGAATCAGGCTCGACTTTCGCCGATATCACGGGTAGCTCTCTGGAACTTATAGAAATTTATAGTGTATAGTATGTACAGAGACCTAAAATTATAATTTTAGGAGGTGGAGATGACCGAAAAGAACACGCAGAGAGCGCTGCTTTTGGCCTTCTGTCTTTCCGGCGCAGCCGCCCTGCTGTATGAGGTGGTATGGACGCGCGCCCTTTCCCTTATTCTGGGTTCTACCACCTATGCCCTTTCTACGATGCTTGCCACGTTCATGGCAGGCCTTGCCATAGGCGCATATTTAGGGGGAAAGATAGCGGACGGGAAAAAGAATCTCATTTTTTATTTCGGTCTCCTTGAGCTCGGCATAGGTTTTTTCGGGCTGATTACCGTCCCCCTCATATACAGCCTTCCTCCGGTTTATTTCAAAATGTACAAGAGCTTCCATCTGAGTCCGCAGCTTTATTTTATTTTCCAGTTTTTGTTTTCTGCCGCCATAATGCTGGTTCCAACCACGCTGATGGGAGCAACCTTCCCCATAGTCTCTAAGAGGCTTACCCGGCAGATGGATGAGATGGGCAGGAGGGTTGCCATGGCCTATTCCCTAAACACCCTCGGCGCAATATTCGGCTCCCTGTCCGCCGGGTTTCTGCTTATTCCGGCTATCGGTATAAAATGGTCGTCCTTCAGCGCCGGATGCCTCAACATACTGGTCGGAGGCGCGGTGATTTTGCTTTCAAGGGAAAAAACCGCCAAGAAGATAGCCCTGTCTTTTGTTATCCTGCTGTTTATAGCAGGCTTTTTCGTGCGCGGGGCATCCAACGAGCATCCGTTTGCGACCTTTTATATGGCAGACAGGTTCGAGGATTTGGGGCATATGGAAGATGCGGAGAAGATGCATGTAAAGCTGATGGAGAAGGATTATTCGGAAGGCACCGTAAGGGCATATTCCTACAACAACTACCTTTTGATACAGCACGGCGGAAAGATGGAGGGCGTGGGTCCCGGGGATGTCGCAAACACCATGATGCTTGCCATGCTGCCTGTGGCAGCGATGGAATTTCCACAGGAAATGCTCGTTATCGGACTGGGGGCAGGCATTACGGTTTTTGCCGGCAGTCATCTGGTGGATAAGGTTTCCGTTGTCGAGATAAACCCCGGAGTTGTGGATGTCGTCAGGAAGTACGGTATACCGGGGACGCTTGCGGGAGTTGATATCCACAAGGACGATGCAAGGAGATTCCTTGCAATGACGGACAACACTTACGACATCATCACCTCAGAGCCGTCCGTGCCTACGGAATCCGTCTCGGCAAACCTTTTTACAAGGGAGTTTTACGAGGCTGCGGCATCGAGGTTGAATCCCGGCGGACTTTTCTGTCAGGGGCTTCAGGGCTGGAAGCTGACCAAAAAAGACATCAGGGTCTGCATCAAGACCTTTGCCTCTGTTTTCGACCATGTCTATGTGTGGAAATCCCCGGACCACGACAACTTCACCTTAATCGGCTCGCATGAGCCTTTTTCGTTCACGGAAAAGGATGTTTTCGAAAAGATGAAGAAATGGAAACTGATCCCGGAAGGCCACCTTGAAACTTATCCCGTCCGGCTCATACTTACGCCTGATAAGGTTAGGGCCATAGCGGAGATGCCTGATATACCTTTAAATACCGATGACAAGCCTTACCTTGAGTTTGCAATGACAAGGAATTTTATCTTTGGCCGGAATTTCAAAAAGCACAGATAGGGGCTCGGTCCCGCCTTTCCTGTTAGTAGCCGACATGTCTTCCGTCTCATGCCAAAGGGCTATCCTGTCTCAGGTCCCTCGACCCTGATGTAACGCGTCGGCGCCGCAAGCACCGGAAGCCGGTCTATTCCGGCTATGGCCTTTAAGATGTCTTTTTCCTTTGCCCCGTGCGTGAGTATCACAAGGGGCACGGCCTCTCCAACCCTTCGGCCTTTTTGTATTACGGATGCTATGCTGATGTTGTTTTTCCCCAAGATGCCTGATATTTTTGACAGCACGCCCGGCTTGTCGAGGGCCGAGAAACGGAAGTAATACATGCTTTCTATCTCGGTTATGTCCTTGACCCTGAGGGCTGTTTTCGTAAAGAAAACAGGCGTTCCCTTTGCATTAGACATCATATTTTTTGCTATGTCGCAGATGTCGCTTACAACGGCGCTGCCTGTGGGCATATCTCCCGCGCCCCTGCCGTAATAGAGGGTGTCCCCAACGGCATCTCCTTCAACGTAAATTGCGTTGAAAACGCCGTCGACCTTTGATATGAGATAGTCCTTGGGAAGCATTGTGGGATGCACCCGCAGCTCAACCTTTTTGTCCGCGCACTTGGCAATCGCAAGGAGTTTTATCTTGTAGCCGAGTTCCCCGGCAAACTCTATGTCCTGAGGGGTAATCCTCGTAATGCCCTCTTTATAAACCTTGTCAAAGGAAAGGGGTATGCCGTAGGCCAGGGAGGCAAGGATTGTGAGCTTGTGCGCGGAGTCTATGCCCTCGATGTCAAAGGTAGGGTCTGCCTCTGCATAGCCCAGTCTCTGGGCCTCTTTTAAGGCGCGGTCAAACTCCAAGCCCTCATCAGTCATCTTCGTAAGGATGTAGTTTGATGTGCCGTTTATGATTCCGTATATTGAAAGTATTCTGTTTGCGATGAGGCCTTCCCTTATGACCTTTATTATCGGTATCCCGCCTGCAACCGATGCCTCAAACCCCACCTGAACGCCGTTTCTCAGGGCTTCCTTGAAAATCGCGTTTCCCTCAATGGCGAGCAGGGCCTTGTTTGCGGTGACCACGTGTTTTTTATTCCTTATCGCCCCGACTATGAAGTCCCTTGCCGGCCTCGTGCCTCCTATCAGTTCTGCGACTATGTCTATCTCCGGGTCGTTGAGAACCTCGTTGGCGTCCGCCCTCAGCATCCCCTTTGGGAGCGTTATGCCGCGGTCTTTTTTGGTGTCTATGTCCGCTATCCTTTTCAGCCTGACCGGAAAACCGAGCCTCTGCCGTAAGAGGTCTGCGTTCTCAAGAAGTATCCTTGCAGCGCCTGTTCCCACTGTGCCGAAGCCTATGATTCCGACCGATATGCCGTCCTTTGCCAATTTTTATTCTCCTTAGAAATTGTTATGACCTCTCTAAAATATCATATTTGCCGGAGCTAATCAAATAATCTCAAAAAATAGGTTACATATTTTTCGTCATTCCCGCCCTATGGGTCGTGACCCACGGGTCATAGACTTGTCGGGAATCCTTACTTAGAGAAAGATTCTGGACAAGCCAGAATGACGCAGGCCAACCCCGACACTTTACATTTACCATGTTTTTATGGGAAAATTAACGTGATTTTTCCTATAGATAGCCATACGAATATGGATATTGCAAAAATAAGAAAGAAACTCAAAGAGGCCAAGGAGGCCCGTCAGGCCGAAAAGGAGGCAGAAGCCGAACATTCGGCTGAACCTATAGTCGGGGCCGGGGCCGAGTTCCCGGAGGCCGTTGCCGGGATTATCCCCTCCCCTCATGCGGAGGAGAAGACCGGAGATTCCGGGCCTTCCGAAGAAACAGAATATCCCGCTTATGAAAAACCCCCTGAGGAAGATGCCGAGCACGTCGCCTTACAGCCTGATATAGAGGAAGAAGAACCTGAGGCTGAAGAAGCGGCAGGGGAATTGCCAGCCAAGGAGAGGATGCCCTCGCCTAAAGAGCCTGAGTCAACCGTGCCGCCGTCGCCGGACAAAGAGCAGGAGGGAGACATGGTAGAGCTTTTGACCTTTAAGCTCGCCAAGGAGGACTACGCCTTTAAGGTCTCGGATGTGGAGGAGATACTGAAGCTGCAGAGGTTCGCAAAGGTGCCAAGGACGGAGAAATTCATGCTCGGGATTACGTCCCTGAGGGGGAAGATAATCCCGTTGATAGACCTAAGGATTAGGTTCTCCCTTTCCGAGGACGGCGCACAGGGAAAAGAGAAAATAGTGATACTTAAAGGGCCGAAGGGCTCGATAGGCGCACTGGTGGACCGGGTTATAGACGTGATAAGAATTCCCTCGGGGGATATAGTTGAGCCGCCGTCTCATCTGAGCGAGGCCGAGGCGAAGTTTATAGAGGGCGTTGTCGTTGCCGACAACAGGTTTATATCGGTCGTGAGGCTTCAGGAGGCGATGAACTTCAGGATGTCTGGGGGGGCGGATGAGAGAAAAGCTTGAATTCAAAATTCTCGGTATGGGGCTTAGCCTGCTCATAATCGGAGTTGTGGCGGTCAGCCTTCTGGTGTTTTATTTCGTCAAGTCCGACGTTTACTCCGTGGCAACTGAAAGGCTTGAAGCTACTGCAAGGGTAATTACCGAAAGCATAGACAGGACAATGCTTGAAGGAAATGCCGATTCTGCAAAGACGCTGATAAGAAATCTTAAGTCCGTAAGCGGATTCGAGACGATAGATGTCTATAACCATGAGGGGAAAGTGGCCTTTACCGGCGAGGTTCATTCGGGCGAGGCTGAAAACCTGAAAAAAGTCTACGAGGGTAAGACGGCCTTTGCGGCTCAAAGAGACGACTCCATAGTCTTTTACATGCCCCTTGAGAACCGGGCCCAGTGCCGGGGCTGCCATCCTGCCGATATCCCTGTGATAGGCGCGGTGAAGATATCCGTCTCCTTGGCCGCGGAACGCCGGAAGGTGATGAACTTTATGATTATGGTTGTGCTGGGGAGCCTTCTGGGCGCGGCTGTGCTGGGCATAATCTTCTGGCGGGTAATAAGAGGTTTTGTCGTAAGGCCCGTAAGAACGCTTGAGGCCAATGCCCTGAGGATGTCAGAGGGAGACCTGTCTTTTAAGACCGGCATAAAGACAAAGGACGAGATAGGAAAGCTCGACAGGTCTATAAAGGAGTCCCTGCGCTCCATAAGCTCCGTCCTCATGAGGGTAAAGGAGATTGCCGGGGAGATATCCAGCGCAACAGGCAGCGTGGAAGGCGAATCGAGAAAGGTGCTTGAGGGCATACAGCTTGAGGCCGAGGCCGTTGCCAACATATCAAGTTCCGTCGAACAGCTCAATGCCGCGATAACGGAGATAGCCGAAGGCACGGAAAGCCTTGCGTCTTCGGTCGAGGAGATTGCGGCCTCGATAGAACAGATGTCTGCAAGCATAGGCTCCGTGACGGAGATAACCAGCGAACTCTCAGAGGGAGTGGAAGCGACATCCTCCTCCATAGAGCAGATGTATGCAACGATAAAAGAGGTTGCCGAGAGCTCCGACCATCTCGCAAAGGTATCGGACGAGACGCTTTCGGCAGTGGAGGAAATAATATATTCCATAAAAGAAGTCGAGACAAGCGCCAAGGAATCGGCGAAGCTCTCCGAAAAGGTTACCAAAGACGCATCCACTCTCGGTGTGGCCGCGATTGACAAGACCGCGCTCGGCATGCAGAGGATTAAGACGGCGGTGGAGAAGACCGCCTCCGTCATAAAGAAACTCGGCGGCCGTTCCGATGAGATAGGCAAAATACTGAACGTCATTGACGATATCACCGACCAGACGACGCTGCTTGCCCTGAATGCCGCCATACTGGCGTCCCAGGCCCGCGAGCACGGCAAGGGGTTTTCGGTTGTCGCAGACGAGATAAAGGACCTTGCCGAAAGGACCGCATTCTCGACTCAGGAGATAGATACCCTCATACAGTCCGTCAGGCAGGAGGTAAGGGATGCCGTTGACGCGATGAAGGACGGGCTGGCGTCCGTTGAGGAGGGGCTGAAGCTTTCCGCTGAGGCATCGGATGCCGTGAAGAAGATTCTTGCAAGTTCCAAGATGTCCTCTGAAATGGCGGCTGCCATCGAGCGTTCCACCGGCGAGCAGGCGAAGGCGGCGAGGCTTGTGTCTGATTCGATAGAGACCGTCAGGGAGATGGTCGGACAGATTGCCAGGGCTACGGCGGAGCAGTCAAAAGGTATAGCCTTTGTCATAGTTGCCGTGGACAAGATGAAGAACTCCTCCCTGCAGGTCAACAATGCCACACAGCAGCAGGAGGCCTCCAGCAGGCAGATGGCACAGGCCATAGAGATTATCTCGGACAGGTCGCAGCAGATAGCGAGGGCCATTAACGAGCAGAAACTCGGCTCGGGCCAGATACGGGATTCCGTCGATAGGATAAAGAACCTGCCGGGCGAAAACAGGGACCTCACCTTCAAGATAAACAAGGCCCTGCGCGAGCTATCAAAGGATTCGGACCTTCTGGTCACGGAGATGGAGAGGTTCAAGCTCTACGAGGAAAAAGGCGCAGGGGTCATAAAATTCGGCGTCGTACCCCTTGAGTCTCCGGCAGATATGTTCAGGAGGTTTACTCCGCTTGCGGATTATCTCGGCAGGAGGCTCGGCAAGAAGATAGAGCTTAAAGTAGCCACTGACTTTGAAACCGCAGTAAAGGATTTGGGGCAGGGGGTCACACAGCTTTGTTACATGACACCCTCCACATACATAGAGGCCTACAGGGGCTACGGCGTTGCCCTGCTTGCCAAGGCCCTGAGGGAAGGAAGGCCGTTCCACCGCGCCCTGGTAATAACAAAGGCCGACAGCGGCATCAAGTCAATAAGGGACATCAGGAACAGGTCGTTTGCGTTCGGAGACGCCCACTCCACGTCAAGCCATATAGTGCCGAGGGCAATGCTCCTTGATGCGGGGATAGAGCTTCAGGCCCTCTCCTATTATAACTACCTCGGTCACCACGACGATGTGGTAAAGGCCGTCATTGACGGCGAGTTTGACGCCGGCGGGGTTATGGAGTCCGCCGCCGACAAATATAAAGACATGGGGCTTTATTACGTGCAGGTCTCGGATGAGATACCGGAGTTCAACATATGCGCAAGCGCTTCCATGGGGAATTCAGAGAGGGGCGCCGTCAAGTCCGCCCTTGTCGAACTCGGCGGCAGGCCCGAGGGCGCACAGATACTGAAGGCTGTAGACAAGAGCTATACGGGCTTTATGGAGGCATCCGATGAAGACTACAATGGCGTAAGGGCTATGATGTCCAAGATGGGGATGCTATAGAGGAGGGGGAATGAGGTTCGGAAAATCCATTGCCGGCAGTTTTATACTCATCGTGCTTTTTGTCCTTTTGGTAGGGCAGGGGTCTTTATGGACATGGTTCCTTTACGACCAGAAGGGACACAACATGAGAATGCTCTCGGATAAGATAAGCAGCATAGGCAGCCTCGCTGCGAATTTCTCTTCCGCCGCCATGACGGATTACAATTATGAACCCCTTGACCGCTTCCTTGATGTGTCCGTGAGGGACGGAGACATAATATCCGTGCGCGTTCTGGACGCCGGGGGCAATGTCTTGAAGGAGAGGATGTCGTCCCGGTCAGTGCAGGCGGGGCAGAGCGCAAACCCCTTGTTCATGCCGTGGACGAACAAGCTTGCGGTTCCGGTAAGGTCGGGCAACGACACTATCGGTGCGGTCGAAATAACATACAGCGGCGATAAGGTAAACGCGGCGATGCTGAGCCTACTTACGGTGCCGCCGGCGGGTCAGGCGCTGGTCGTGATACTGATGATATCGGTCATCTATCTGTTTTTTCAGAGGAGTGTCGGCAGCCCGGTTAAAGCCCTCCAGAATAACATAGAGAATGTCACTGCGGGCGACCTCACCGTGGATATCTCGGATGCCGGCGAAAACGAACTCGGCGTCATTTCCAAGGGACTGAGGTTTCTGGTGCAAGGGCTGTCTTCAACCGTGACGAAATTGCATTTGACCACCAACAATGTGGCAATGGCCATAAAACAGCTTAACCTGACATTCGGGAACGTGACAAAGGGCATACAGAAACAGTCAAACTCTGTGGACAAGATGTCTTTGTCTTTAAAAAATGCCAATGAGTCTCAGAAGATGATAACGGGCAGCACGGAGAGGCTTTCGGAGTTTTCCGCGGAGAACGTAACCTCCCTTCTTCAGATGAAGACTATTGCCGATGAGATAGCCTCGAGCACAAACAGGTTGTTTCAGGCGTCCGAGAACTCCTACTCCACGGTTGCCGAGCTGTCTCAGACGTCCAAGGCGATGGCAGAGAACGCCGAAAAAATGCTCACCTCGGTCGAGGACGCTCTGGCCTCGGTGGAGGAGATAAGCGCGTCCGTCAAGGAGGTGGAATCCAGCGCCAAGGAATCCACCTCCCTTGCCGATAACGTCAGGGAGATTGCAGCCGAAAAGGGCGTAATAACGGTGGCAGAGGCCATAGAGGGCATGGAGCGGATATCCGACAAGGTCAGGTATTCGGTGGAGATAGTAAGGCGTCTCGGGGCAAGGTCAAAGGACATCGAGAAGATGCTTTCGGTGATAAAGGAGGTCACGGAGCAGACGAACCTCCTCAGCCTCAATGCGGCGATACTTGCCGCTCAGGCGGGTGAGTACGGAAAGGGCTTCTCCGTCGTCTCCGACGAGATACGGGCGTTAAGCGACAGGACTGCGGCCTCTACCAAAGAGATAACCGGCATTGTGAGCACCATACAGGCAGAGATAGCCGATGCGGTCGTCTCCATAGAGGCGGGCATGCAGTTTGTAGATGACGGCAGTTCTCTGGTATATAAGGCCGGGGAGGCGATGGGCAGCATACTTGACGCCTCCAGAAAATCCGTCCAGATGGCCAAGGCGATAGAGAAGGCGACAGAGGAGCAGGCGGGCGGTCTCAGGCAGATATCCACATCCATAGACGATATAAGGAAGATGGTCTCCCGGATGACGAAGGCCACGAACGAACAGTCCAAGGCGTCGGAATTCATGCTCGAGCGCGTGGGAGAGGTAAGGGAGGTGGCGGAATCCACGAAGAGGGGCACGGAGGAGCAGGCCGTTGGGACAAAGCTGATATCCAAGAACCTTGAGCTTGCCGGCGAAAGGCTGGCGGAGATAAATCAGTCCGTCTTAAATCAGGAGAAGATAAACGAGGGCATTATCTCTTATATCGAGGAGGTCAAGGGCATAGGGGCTGCCACCTTGAGGGATATGGAGGCAGTGTCGCTTTCCCTGAGAAGCCTTGAGGGAGAGATGAATCTGCTCAGAAAAGATATGGAGGCGTTTAAGATCGGGTGATGGAGAAGTTCATCGTATTCAGGCTCGGGACGGAGGAGTTCGGGCTCGGCATAAGCGATGTCGTCGAGATACTTAAGTCCCAGAAGGTGTGTCCTATTCCCGAACTGCCGGATTTTATCTCAGGGGTGCTGACAGTAAGGGGCGATGTGATACCCATGATAGACATGAGGAAGCGCCTTTTAGTAGCGCCCCTCCCGAAGAACGAGCGTATTATCATCGTCCGGGCAGGCGGCGAAAAGGTCGGGCTTGTCGTAGATGAGGTAAGGGAGATAACGGGTTTTGAGAAGGCCGAGATAACCAAACCGCCCGGAATTTTCAAGGGGCTGAAAACCGAATACCTTAGAGGACTCGGGAAAAAAACGGACAGGGTGGTAATACTCATAGATGTGAAGAGGTTCCTTACCTCGGAGGAAACGATGATGCTTCAGGAATCCAAAGAGACGTTTGAAACGGCATAGGCATGTTGAAGGAAGAGATTGAAAAACAACTGCAGAGCATAGACACGGATAAAAGGCGGGCCGCCGTCTTGATGCTGAAGGCCGGGCCGCCCGGCATTGCCCGGGCCGATGTCATAGCCCTGTTCGTAAAGGCGATGCAGGACAGCGGCTGGAGGGTAAGAAAGACTGCCCAGGAAATGCTCTTTGAAGAGTACCCCATAGACGCCTACATAGACGGTCTGATTTCCCTTCTTTACATGGAGGATAACGCGGGCGCAAGGAATTCCGCCATAGAGACGCTCACGAGGCTCGGC
The DNA here is from genome assembly GCA_030682405.1 of Thermodesulfovibrionales bacterium. Taxonomy (GTDB): domain Bacteria; phylum Nitrospirota; class Thermodesulfovibrionia; order Thermodesulfovibrionales; family JdFR-86; genus JAUXOF01. Next base: position 8,671 of record JAUXOF010000063.1, on the reverse strand, counting down.
AAGAAGTCCACGCCCTATCTGATTGAGGCGTTCAAGACGCCGAATGCGGACGTAAGGAAGTTCATCATAGATGTGCTCGGCCAGTTCCGGGACAAAAACGCCCTGCAGTTGATGCTTGATGCGCTTAAGGACGAGGACGAAAACGTCAGGGCCTCGGCTGTGGAACATCTGGGGGTTATCGGGGAGCCGTCGGTGGTGGATGCGCTTATAGCAATCCTTGATGAGGGCGACCTCTGGACCGCCTATCCCGCGGCGGACGCCTTGGGCAGGATAGGCGACGGGCGGGCGCTGCCCGCTCTCATACGGGCGCTTTTGCGGAAGCCCCTGAGGGAACCGGCGCTTAAGGCCATAGGAAAGCTCGGCGATGAGGAGTGCCTTAAGGAAGTGGCGCCTTTTATCAACGACAAGTCGAGGGTCGTTCAGGAAGAGGCCATTAAGGCCGTGGAGAGGCTGTACCACAAGGGTGTCAAGGAGGAAGTCGTAGCCGGGCATCTGAGAAGTTTTTTCGGGGACGGTGCGATTCATCTCCTTCTGGAGCACGCATGGAGCACGAAGCCGGAGGTGAGGGTTTCTGCGATACTGCTTCTTGGCCTCCTGAAGGATGAAAGGGCGCTTGACCCGCTGCTTGACCTTTCTTCCGAAGCCGAATTTGCGGATGACGTAAAGAGGGCGCTGGTATTCATAGGCAGGGGCAAGCCGGAGTCCCTTATCCCCCTGTTTGAAAAGGAAAACCCTCAGCTTAGGCGTTTTACATGCTCGGTTGCCGCCGAGGTTGCCGCCCCCCTTTACTACGATATCTTCTTGAAGATGCTTGAGGATGCGGACGGCCACGTCAGGGCCATAGCAGCCACGGGTTTTGCCAATATAGGGGACCTGAGGGCCGTAGAACCCGTCAAGGGGCTTCTGCTCGATATGTACCCGGATGTTCAGGAGGCCGCTATAGGCGCATTGGGCAGGCTTAAGGACGGCCTTGACATCAATGAATTGATAGAAAGTCTTAAAATCAAAAACCCCGTGCTCAGGAAAAATATCGCCCTTCTTCTGGGCGTCCTGTCTTTTGCCGGAGCCGTTCCGGAGCTGGGCTTTGCGCTCAAGGACGATTCCGTGGACGTTAGGAGGGCGGTTGTAAGCGCGCTTTCTTCGATAAAAACAGGGGACTCCATAAAATACCTCACCCTTGCCCTTACGGACGAGGACCAGGGCATAAGGGTGTCTGCCGCTTTAAGCCTTGGCGCAATAGGCAGCGACGGGGCGCTTGAGCCCCTTTGCCTTTTACTGAGCGACCCTGACGGCATGGTAAGGGTTGCGGCGGCAAAGGCCTTGGGCATGCTCGGCAGCAGAAGCGCGGCGCCGGCCCTCATAAAGGCCCTTTCGGACAAGAACGGTTTTGTTGTGACCACGGCAGTGGACTCTATAGGGAAGCTCGGCGGGGCCGAGGCCAAAGCCGCGCTCATCGGCATGCTGACCTCCGCGGATAAGGAGATACGGAGGACCGCAATAAAGGCGCTTTCCGGTTTTGAGGGAGTGGAAGGGGCTATTGTGCCTTTTATAGAAGATGACGACTGGGCCACACGGGTGGCTGCGGTCGAGGCGCTCGGCGACTGCCGTGACAGCGGCGTCAGGGCAAAACTCGAAAGGCTGTTCGATAAAGAGGAAGACCCTGCCGTCATAAAAACGCTTGAGCGGTTTGTGCGATGAGCGATATCGAAGAATCCATACCGCTTTCGGACGAGGCATTCAGGCTGCTGAGGGATCTGATAAAGGATTACTGCGGCGTCTATTTCGACGATTCCTCAAAATACCTTCTCTCAAGAAGGCTCTCAAGAAGGCTGAGGGTCCATCACCTCGACAACTTCAGGGACTACTACAGGCTGCTCCTCTATGACAGACAGAAGGAGGAGGAGCTTTCAGCCGCAATGGATATCCTTACGGTAAACGAAACCTATTTTTTCAGGGAGGAGAGCCAGCTTAAGGCCCTGAGCGAGGAGATACTGAAGGAAGTGAGACTCATGAGGGGCGGCGCCCGGAAACTGAGGATATGGTCGGCGGGCTGTTCTTCGGGCGAGGAGCCTTATACCATCGCCATGCTGATACTTGAGCAGGGCGGCATGTTTGACGGCTGGGATATAGAGGTGCTCGGAAGCGACATAAACCAGAGGGTTCTTCAGGCGGCAAGGAGGGGCATTTACAGGAAGAACTCCTTCAGGACCACGGATGAGTATTTCATCAAGAAATATTTTACCGAGGAGGACGGCCTTTACAAGGTAAACGACAGCGTCAGGAGGCTTGTCAATTTCAGCTACCTCAACCTCCTTGACCCGTTTAAGATAAAATTTGTGGGGACGGTGGACGTGGTGCTTTGCAGAAACGTGCTTATATACTTCCACATTGATGCGAGGAAGAGGGTTATAGAGAATTTCTACCAAAGGCTCTCGGACGGGGGCTACCTGCTTTTGGGGCATGCGGAGTCCCTGATGAATATTTCCACGGCATTTACGCTGAAGCATCTAAAAAACGACATGGTCTATCAGAAACCCAAGAAAATCGATATCCCTCTTTCCGACAGCACCCTGTTTAAGATGGTGTGGGGAAGGTGACATGGTGAAAGTGCTTGTAGTTGACGATTCCGCGTTCAGCAGGCAGACGATAAAGAAGATGCTTGAGTCCGTGCCGGGCATAGAGGTCATAGGCGTGGCCTCCGACGGCATAGACGCAATGGCAAAGACCCTGAGGCTTAAGCCCGACCTGATAACATTGGATTTCGAGATGCCCGAGATGGACGGCTTCAGTTTCCTCAGGTGGCTGATGGCCCAGAGGCCCACGCCCGTGATAATGGTCAGTTCCTATTCGGATACGAAAACGGTCTTCAAGGCGCTTGAACTCGGCGCCGTGGATTTCATAGCAAAGCCGTCGAGGCGGGCCTCTATGGAGCTCAAGAATATAGAGAAGGACCTTGTCGCCAAGGTCATGGGCATAAAGGGCCTCAACATGGACGTCTTGAGCCGCAACCTTCAGCTCCTCGGCTCAGACGAAGGCGTCCAGCCCGAAGTACAGACATCGAAAATAGATATTGATGTGGTCGCCATAGGCGCATCAACAGGGGGGCCGCCAGCCCTTCAGATAATACTGACGAAACTGCCTTCGGATTTCCCCTCAGGGATAATAATAAGCCAGCACATGCCCCGCGGCTTTACCGGCCCGCTTGCCGAAAGGCTTAACGGCCTTTCAAAGCTGAGGATAAAAGAGGCGGAAAACGGCGACGAGATACAGGACGGCGTTGCCTTGATATGTCCCGGCGGCTGCCATATGACCCTTTCAAAGAGGCGCGGCAGGGTCTACGTTTCCCTAAGAGATGCCGTCTACGAGGACAAGTACATACCGTCGGTGGACATTATGATGATGTCCGCCGCAGAGCACTACGGCAACAATACGATGGGCGTGGTGCTTACGGGCATGGGGAGCGACGGCAGGAAGGGCATGCTGGAAATTAAATCAAAAGGAGGTTATACTATAGCAGAGTCCGAGGAAACGGCGGTTGTTTTCGGCATGCCCGCAGAGGTGATAGCGGCGGGCGCCGCCAAAAAAGTTCTGCCGCTTACGGATATCGCCGCTGAGATGATAAGAACGGCAAAAGGGTAAACCAATCGGGTAAGGTATGGAGAGCAAAGCAAGCATAGGCAAAATGGCGGATGAATTCCTTCAGGTCTTCAAGAAGGGGGAGGAGTTTACCAAGGAGCTTCTGAAGGAGAACGAGAGGCTCAGGTTCAGGCTGGTCGAGCTTGAGGAGAGCGTCAATAGGTCGGGAGGCGAGGGAAGGGCCAAGCTCTTTCAGCACAGGATTGAGGACCTTGAGGCCGAGATAGAATTCCTCAAGGATAAGTTCATCAAGGTGGAGGAGGAGAACAAGGACTTTGCGGTAAGGTATGTGGAGGTGGAGGAGGAGAACAACAACCTTGCCAACCTCTATGTCGCAAGCTATCAACTGCACTCCACTCTTGACTTCAACGAGGTGCTGAGGATAATCCTTGAGATAGTCATAAACCTTGTGGGGGCCGAGAAGTTTGCCGTTTTCCTGATGGACGAAAAGACCAACGAGCTGCTGCCGGTTGCCGCAGAAGGCGTGTCCGCGGCCGAGATACCCAGGGCGAAAATAGGAGAGGGCATTATCGGGAATGTAACCAAGGACGGGGAGAGTTATTTCTCTCAGGATATGAATGCAAAGGGGGACATCCTGAAGGGCGAGCCGATTGTCTGCATACCGCTTAAGATAAAAGAGCATGTGATAGGCGTTATCTCCATATATGCCCTTTTCATCCAGAAAAAGAATTTTACGAATGTGGACTACGAGCTCTTCAACCTCCTTGCGGGCCATGCGGCTACGGCCGTGTTCTCATCGAGGCTTTACACCCAGTCGGAAAGGAAGTTGACGACATTGCAGAGCTTTCTCGACCTCCTGAAGGAGAAGCCGAAGAGGTAGGGATGCCGGTAATACTCGTTGTAGAAGATTCGCCCACCATGAGGCAGCTAATAAGTTTCGCCATGAAGCGGATACCCGATTCGAAGGTGATTGAGGCCTCGGACGGGGTTGACGCATTGAAGAAGCTCTCCTCGGAGAAAATAGACCTGATACTGGCGGACATCAACATGCCTGTGATGAACGGTCTTAAGCTCATCAGCCTTATCAGGGAGGACAACGCATACAAAAGCATCCCGGTGATAATGATTACCACCGAGGGCGCGCAGGAAGACAGAAACCGCGCAATGGCATTGGGCGCCAACGCCTATCTCACAAAACCCATCCAGACGCAGGAACTGATAAAAGCGGTAACGGACATTATCGCCGCCAAATAGGATTCCACCCCCGGCCTTAGGGAAAATCAGCGTCCGAGAGGCCGAGTTTTTTGAGCTTGCTGTACAGTGTAGACCTCTGTATGCCCAGAATCTTGGCTGCCCTGTATTTGTTCCCCCCGGAATCCTTCATGGCCTTGATTATCGCCGCTTTCTCTATCTCGTCGAGTTTCGAGACAAACACAGCGCTATCCGTGGAGGGCAGGTCCTTGGGCATAATGAGTTCTGATTTTGACAGTATGAGCGCATGCTCAACGGCGTTTTCAAGCTCCCTGACGTTGCCCGGCCACCGGTACTCCATCAGCGCCCGAATGGCCTCGGTGGATATGCCTTTGGCAATGCCGTTAATCCGGGGCAGGTGTTTTTTTATGAAATGGGTAGAAAGCTCAAGTATGTCGCTCATTCTCTCCCTCAGGGGCGGTATCCTAAGCTTTATGATATTGAGCCTGTAGTAGAGGTCGTCCCTGAACATCCCCCTTTTGACCGCGCCTGCAAGGTCAATGTTTGTTGCGGCGATTACCCGGATGTCTACGGGTATCTGCCTTACGCCTCCGACCCTTTCGATGACCCCCTCCTGAAGCACCCTCAGGAGCTTTGCCTGTGATGAAAGGGGGAAGTTCGTTATCTCATCGAGGAACAGAGTTCCGCCGGCCGCTCTCTCGAACTTCCCAATCTTGGTTCCCGCGGCGCCGGTAAACGCCCCTTTTTCGTGGCCGAATATCTCGGATTCCACAAGCCCCTCGGGTATCGCACCCGAGTCCACAGGGACGAAAGGCCCTGCCGAGCGCTTGCTTTTTTTGTGTATCAGCCTTGCAACAAGTTCCTTTCCGGTGCCTGATTCCCCTTCCACGAGAACGGTGCTGTCGGTCTGCGAGACCGTGGCAATGAGACCGAGGAGCTTTTTTATCGAGGGGTGACTGCCGATGATGTCCTGCTGTGTTATTTTTTCCACCTCTTCCCTGAGGGTATTTTTTTCCGTAAGGGCGTCGTAAAGCTCTCTTGCCCTCATGACAAGCTGTATCAGGTGTTCGGGGTCAAAGGGCTTTGTGACGAAATCAAATACCCCTGCCTTCATGGCGGATACGGCAAGGTCTATAGTGCCTTTGCCGGTAATCATTATCATCTGCACCTCCGGCAGGATGCCCCTGAATTCCTTCAGTAGTTCTATGCCCTGAGTGTCCGGCAGCACGTTATCGCTTATGATGACCGGTATGGGGCTGTTTGAGAAGAGCTCAACGGCCTGCGCCCCGGATGAGGCCAGAACCGGCTTAAACCCCCGGGACCTGAATATGATGTCAAGGGACTCAAGTATTTCCGGCTCGTCATCTACGATGAGCACGGTCGAGTTTTTGATATTCATGCGCTTATGTCCACAGGGCCGACGACAAGGCCCGGGGACCCTATATTGCCGTAAAAGACAAGGTCGTCGCCTGCGGCCAGAATCCCCTTAAAAAACCCGAGGATGTTTCCTGAAATGACCGCCTCCTTTACGGGAAACTTTATCTCGCCGCCTTCCACCCACAAACCTGAGACCCCTACGGAGAAGTCCCCGGATATAGGGTTGGCAGTGTGCATGCCCATCGCCTCTGTTATGAAAAGCCCGGTGCCGAGCGCTCCGGTGAGGTCGGAAACAGTCTCTGCCGGCTCTATGTATAAGTTTGTAGGGCCGACGGAAGGTATGCCTGAGAAACCTCCGCGTATGGCGTTTCCCGTGGAGCGGACATTATCCTTCCGCGCCGTGTATGTGTTGTACATATAACCCTGAAGCACGCCTTTTTCCACAAGGCATTTCCTTCCGGCGCTCACCCCCTCGTCGTCCACGGGTATTGAGCCTAATTTCCCCGGCATCAGGCCGTCGTCTATTATATTAATGCGCTCGCTGATTATCTTCTGCCCGAGCCTTCCTTTGAGAAGGGATTTTCCCTTCTGGACGGCATCGGAGGAAAGGAGCAAGGCGAATATCCCAAGGAATTCCACTGCCACTGCGTTTTCGATAAGCACAGGGGACTTCACTGCGGTTGTCTTTCGTGCGCCGAGAAGCCTCAGTGCCCTCATGCTTGCCGTACTGCCCACCTTCTCAAAGGAGATGTCCGAGAGGAACCTAGCCCCTTGGAAATCCCATCCCATCCGGCTGTCCCCCCGGTCCTCCGCAACGGCCATCACCTGCGCGGTGCATGAGGTCGCCTTGTAGCCCGCGGCAATGCCTTTGGAATTATGAATCAGGGTTTCCGAGGAAGAAAAAGAGGCCGTAGCCTTTCTGAGCCTTTTAATCCTGCTGTCTTTCATTGCCGATTTTTCGATTAGAAGCGCCTTTTCCACTGCCTCATCTTTTTTTTCCGGGTTGCGGACGATGGATTCCACCAGAGGGTCGTAAATCTCCGGCATCCCGTATCCCGAAGGCTCCGGCAGGTCCAAAAAGAGGTCTTTTTCAGTCCACTTTGCCGACCCTGCGGCAGCCTCAACAACTTTTTCGAACTCGGCAGGGTCAGTGGAGTAGGAAAACCCGAGCCTTCCGTCCCTTATCACCCTGAGGGAGTAGCCGAAACTCAGGGATGATTCAACAGCCTCCAACTCCCGCCCTTTGACCTCCACAGAGAGCCTTCGTGATGTCTTCTGAAAGACCTCGGCATGGGAGACGCCGTTTTTTAAGGCGAGGCCGATGAGCCTTTCCGGGAACCCGCTGTCAGTCTTCATAGTAGGTCGCGGATGCGATGTCAGACTCCCAGACCGTGACCGCCGAAAGCATCACCCCGTCGGAGTTTATTTTTTTTCTCAGGGAATCGAATATCCACTTGGCTATGTTTTCCGAGGACGGGTTCTTTTCCGTAAACGGAAACAGTTCGTTCAGCATTGAATGGTCAAGGGGCGAGACGACCTCGGCAGCAAGCCTTTTAATCTCGTGGAAGTCAATTGCAATGTCAATCTCATTGAGTTTATGCGCAAGCACGTGCACCTGCACCTTCCAGTTATGGCCGTGCAGGCGCTCGCAGTTGCCCTTGTAACCCCTGAGTTGGTGCGCTGCGGAAAATGTCGTCTCTACCATTAGTTCATACATAAAAAAGCTCCTTTCCGATAGGGTTGGGTCTCATCGAGCGGCTAAATCAAAGGGGCAGCGCCTGCCGTCCGACCGCCGGGGCCGTGCCCTATCGCCGGGGCCGTGCCCCTATTTTGTTTTTTTGAATACGGCGATATACGGCAGGTTACGGAATTTATTTTCATAGTCAAGCCCGTAGCCCACTACAAACATATTGGGTATGTCAAAGCCCACGTAATCGAGGGGCACATCGGCTATCCTTCTTTCTTTTTTGTTCAGGAAGGCGCATATCTTCAGGGTCTTGGTCCCCCTTTCAAGAAACCTTTCCCTTATGTAGTTAAGGGTGATGCCTGTATCCGCAATGTCTTCAATCAGGAGCACGTCCTTGTCCCTGATGTTTTCCCTTATGTCGCAGTGCACTTTCACTTCCCCTGACGTGCCTGTCTGCACATAGCTTGAGGCTGTTATGAAATCAATGGTCAGCGGCACCTTTATTGACCTTACGAGGTCTGAGGCGAACATGAATGCCCCTTTAAGTATCGGAACGACAAGGAGGTCCTTGCCTTCGTAATCGCCGGAGATGCTGTTTGCAAGCTCTTTTACCCTGTTCTGTATCTGCTCTACCGTGAATAAAGGCCGTCCGATAACCATAGAACCCTCCTTTTAGGTATATATATTACCCTCATCCGTGTTTAAACTCAAGCGGCCTTCATGCCGTGTCAAGCCAAAGTAGAAATGTCCTGTTTGGTTAATAAGCGTAAGCCCTCCTTGCTTTATAAAACAGGGGGG
>JAUXOF010000055.1 GCA_030682405.1 Thermodesulfovibrionales bacterium | reverse complement strand
CCCTCAGACTAAAACCCCCTGCCTTCAACTCCGTTATCCTGTCCCTCTCTTGTAAACTTAATTGCTTATATCGTCTCTCCATAAACACTTAGGGTAACTCCTTCGTAGCCCCAAGTGTTGCACTTCCTCATTGAACTGGCGTTTCCAAATCCCTCGTTCAAATTTAAAAAGAAGCTATGCTTCTTTGAATACCCTTAATGGGGTCCTAAATTTAAGCTAAATAATAATGTTTCTATATAAAAAAATCAACTTTTTCAAATCAAAATGTCAAATCAAAAAAGTGCAGTCTGACCATTTTAACTCTTTTCATGTCCACAATTTCTGCTAACGTTCCTTGCGGAAAAGAAGTCCGCAGGGTTTTGACGCAAGTCTTTTCCGCTATGCTAATGGATTTCCATGATACTATATCATCACCTTCGGGAACGCACTGCCAGAGCGCGCGCGGCGGAGTAGTCGCTACTCTCGTTGCCGTCAACAACGCGGAAGGACCACGCGTACGACGAGCCATCCAATTCCGACGACCATGCCGCGCTGCCCTCATTAAGAAATTCGCGACCAATTCCACAGCCAGTTTTTCCGCTCCGATATAGTCCTCTGAGTTCAACTCGTGTCGGAAGCCTCCAACCTCCTCCGGCAAGGCTCAGGCTTTGAACATACTGATTCGCCTCATCCCAATTCATAGCTTTGTTGGGTGCAGGCGCCCATTCAAGGCCAGTTCTCGAATCGGTTATGACGCCATCATTAGAAATTTTAAATGGTGAGAACTTCAATACAATATGGTCGTTAAGCATCTTCGTCTCACCAGCAGGCCCGGTGTATATCTCTTTCTTTGCAGAATTACACTGTCCGCCTTCGGGTAAAAGCTTATATGCTGATTTAGGATAGAGACCTTTAAACACAAATATTCCATCGCCTTTAGTCTTGGTTTCAAACTTCTCATAACCCTTAAGAGGCTCTTGCTGTATAGCCACTACTTTTACGCCTGAGAGCGGCTTGCCGTCCTTGTCAACTACCTTCCCTTCAATGTTCGTTCCTTTTTTGCCAGCCTCGCAGGCAACACTTACAAAAACTAAAATCAAAGCAACTGAAAATAAAATCAATACCTTCTTCATGTTGTTTATCCTCCATTGTCTGTAATTTCAGCCTTCTATAGATAATCTTATTTCTTCCCCCTCAATCGATGATATTGTCCCTTCCTTTCGTTTCGTAGGAAGGACTCCGGCCTGCCTGTGCGATGCACGCAGACAGGTTGCATTATACTAAGCAGCCGCCTCCTTTCTGTCAAGAGATTTTTGCTGTAGCTTTGGCGGGACACGCAACCCTTTAAATTCCCATGCGGAATCTGTTAAATTAACTAATCAGAAGAAGAAGAGGAGGGGCGATGCAGAGGATACCGGTAACTCCCGATGGCTTCAGAAAGATGCAGGAGGAGCTTAACAGGCTTCTTAAGGTCGAAAGGCCGAAGAACATTCAGGCCATAGCAGAGGCGAGGGCCCACGGAGACCTCTCGGAGAATGCCGAGTACCATGCCGCAAGGGAGAGGCAGTCTTTCATGGAGGGAAGAATACAGGAGCTTCAAGGAAAGATTGCGTACGCCGAGGTGATAGACCCCTCAAAAATAAACCAGTCCAGGGCTGCCTTCGGCGCTCGCGTCACAGTGCTCGATATAGAGGCGGACGTGGAATATGTTTTCTTTCTCGTAGGCGTTGAGGAGGCGGACATAAAGCACGGAAAGCTCTCAATAAGCTCTCCTGTAGGAAGGGCGCTTATTGGCAAAGAAGTGGGAGATACCGTCACAGTTAAAGCGCCTGCAAGAACCATAGAGTACGAAATATTAGGGATACGATTTGAAGGGGGTGCGACCCCCGGCGAAAATGGGCCGGAGACCCCTTGAAAAGGTTTTTTAAGGCAGGGGTCAAAGAAAATACGCCTCTTAATAAAAACCATTTCCTGCTTACCTTCGCCCCGCTTGAGGAAGCCCCGGAGCCAAGGCCGGGACAGTTCTACATGGTGGCCGCAAGCGGCTCATACGACCCCCTGCTTAAAAGGCCGTTCTGCTTTTTTAGGAAAACGGACCTCGGCATACAGATGCTTTACCGCATAAAGGGCAAGGGGACCAAACTCCTCAGTGGACTAAAGACAGGCGACGTGCTCGACGTCCTTGGGCCGCTCGGAAACTCCTATCCCATGCCGCCCAAGAAAGATACCGCCCTCGTAGTTGCAGGCGGAATAGGCATCGCATCCTTATTCCCCCTGATAGAGGCGCTTGAAGGCCGGGCGCATGTAATCTACGGTGCAAGGACTAAGAATGAGCTTCTTATGCTCGATGAGGTGAAGGCGCTTTCTATGGAGCTTGCAATATGCACGGATGACGGCACATGCGGAGGCAAAGGCACGGTAATGGACTTTATAGAGGACATCCCCGATGAGGGGAAAATCATCTATTGCTGCGGCCCCCTTCCGATGCTCAGGGCCGTCTCGGAGTTCGCATCAAAAAGAGGCATTAAGGGATATGTCTCACTTGAGGAGAACATGGCATGCGGCCTCGGAGCCTGCCTTGGGTGTGCGGTGAAAATGACATCAGGCGGATATAAGCGCGTGTGCAAGGAAGGGCCGGTGTTTAAGATGGAGGAAGTGGGTTGGGAGAGATAAAGAAATGAAACTTGATCAAGTCGGCATCTGGTCTGAAATCAAGCTTGAGATAATCAAGGAATACGCCAGTGCGTATACAAAAATTATGAGCAGCCAGTCTTGGTGTAAGGGATATGTTTATATTGACGCTTTTGCCGGGGCTGGGAAGCATATTAGTAAGCAGTCCGGCGAGATGATTCAGGGGTCTCCGCTGAACGCTCTGGAGGTCGAACCGCCGTTCACCGAATATCACTTTATTGACCTTGATGAGGAGCGGGCGGATGTATTTCGAAGGATGGCCAAAAAGAACCCGAACGTCCATGCATATCACGGTGACTGTAATGAAATCCTTAAAACAAAGATTTTTCCGGCACTCACCTATAATTCCCGTAAGAGGGCCTTGTGTATTCTTGATCCCTACGGGTTACACCTTAAATGGGAGACCATTAAGGCGGCGGCTGAACTTAAAACGATAGACATCTTTATCAATTTCTCAATCCAGGATGCTAATCGAAATGTGTTATTTGAAGACCTTGCTCGGGCAAAGCCTGAAGACATTGAAAGAATGAACGCTTTCTGGGGCGACGAAAGCTGGAAGGAGCTTCTTTACAGAGAACAGGAGACGTTTTTTGGAGAGACTCGTCAAGTGAGAATTGAAGATTACCAAATACTGTCCAAAGAATTTTGCATGAGGCTTAAACGGGTCGGATTCAATGATGCCCCTGAACCTATCTTAATGAGAAATAAAAAAGGAGGCCCGCTTTATTACCTCTGCTTCGCATCTCAAAAAAACGTGGCTAAGAATATAGTGAATGATATTTTCGACAAATACAGAAGGGCTTATTGATGTCAAAAAATACCTTGCAAACTATCGAAAGGAAATCCCTTCTTTATAAAAGCGAAGTGGAATATGCGGACTTTTGTTTAAATCATGTTGAGGGTTGTTCTCACGGGTGTAAGTATCCATGCTATGCCTATATGATGAAAAGAAGATGCGGAGTCGTTAAAACCTATGAAGAGTGGTGCAGGCCCAAGATAGTTTCTAACGCCTTGCAGCTTTTGGACAAAGAAATACCGAGATATAAAAACAAAATAAAATATGTTCACCTATGTTTTTCCACGGACCCGTTTATGTACGAACAAGAAGAAGTGTGTGACTTGAGTTTGGAAATTATAGATAAGCTCAACACGAATAATATCCGCTGCACTGTATTAACAAAAGGGATTTTTCCGGGCGAGCTTGGCAAAAGAAATGGTTTTAGTAGGGCGAATGAATATGGCATCACGCTGGTTTCTTTAAGTGAAACATTCAGGGAAGAATTCGAGCCGAATTCGGCTAAGTTTAAGGACAGAATCGCCTCGCTAAAATATCTCCATGGAAAAGGTTTTAAAACGTGGGTGAGCATAGAGCCGTATCCCACCCCTAATTTAATCGCGCAGGACTTGATGGAAATATTAGAAGCGGTGGCCTTTGTAGATAAGATTGTCTTTGGCAGGTTGAATTACAATGCTAAGTCATCGGAATTTAAGTATTCCAAGGAATACTATAATAGTCTTGCGTTATCTGTTATAAATTTTTGCAGGAGAAATAAAATTAATTGCCATATAAAAGAAGGAACGCAAATACGGAACGGTGAATTGGTATGAACACAAATGTAACCATAGGCAATCTCACCCTTAAAAACCCGGTGATGACCGCATCAGGCACATTCGGCTATGGAGAGGAGTACTCGGAGTTCTTTGACCTCGGAAGGCTCGGCGCGGTAGTTGTAAAGGGGATATCCCTTAAGCCCATGGAGGGCAACCCCCCGCCCCGGCTCGCCGAGACCCCCTGCGGCATGCTCAACGCCATAGGGCTTCAGAATGTGGGACTTAAGAGGTTCATAAAAGAAAAACTCCCGTTTATGAGGAATTACGACACGGCTCTCATCGTAAACATACTCGGCACATCGGTCTCCGAGTATGTGAGGCTTTCAAAGTCCCTCTCTGACGCAGGCGTGGATGCCATAGAGCTTAATGTCTCCTGCCCGAATGTAAAGCGCGGAGGGATAGAGTTCGGGATTGATAAGAAGGCTCTAAGAAGGCTTGTTTTAAATGTGAGAAAGGCCGTGGGGACGGCCCTGATAGTAAAGCTCTCTCCAAAGGCCTCGGATATCGGCGGGTTTGCCAAAATCGCCGAGGATGCGGGCGCGGATGCAGTCTCCTTGATAAACACTATCCCGGCGATGGCCATAGACATAAGGACAAGAAGACCCGTGCTTTCTAACATAACCGGCGGTCTTTCAGGGCCTGCCGTAAAGCCCATAGCCCTGAGAATGGTCTGGGAGGCTGCAAAGGCCGTGGGCATTCCGGTGATAGGCATGGGCGGGATAATGAACGCCGTGGATGCCGTGGAGTTCATGCTGGCAGGTGCGACTGCCGTTGCCGTGGGCACGGCAAATTTTGTAAACCCGGCTGCCGCGCTTGAGGTTGTGGAAGGGATAGAGGCATATATGAGGGAGACGGGCACGGAGGACGTTAAAGACATCATAAAGGGGCTTATATGCTGATAACCCTGCTCACGGATTTCGGCTATAAAGACCCTTTTGTCGGGATAATGAAGGGCACAATACTCAATATAAACCCCTCTGCCCTCATAGTGGACATAACCCACGGCATACCCCCCCATAATGTCATGGAGGCTGCGCTTGCATTGGAGGAAAGTTACGGATATTTCCCTCAAAAGAGCATACATGTGGTCGTGGTGGACCCTGAGGTCGGCTCAGGCAGAAGGCCGATACTGGTTCAGGCAGACGATTGTTACTTCATAGGGCCTGACAACGGCGTTTTCACCCCTGTGTTTGATGCCGGAGCCGAGACCCTCGATGTCATACACCTGACCGCAGAGCATTACTTCCTGCCCAAAAAGGGGAATACGTTTCACGGAAGGGATGTTTTTGCGCCTGTGGCCGCATGGCTTTCAAGGGGCATCAGCGTGGAAAACATGGGCGAAAGGATAACGGATTACATGACCATTAAGATTCCAAAGGCGCAAAGCAAGGATGATAGAGTAGAAGGCGAGGTCATCTCCATAGACCGTTTCGGAAACGCCATAACCAATATCCGTCAGCTCGAGATAGACGGCCTTTACATCATAAATCCCATGGGGGGCATTGAAATAACGGCTGCGGGCGCTACGGCGGCCTTGAGGAATCACTATTCTGAGGCAAAGGAGAACGTCCTTTCCGGAGTGATAAACTCAAGCGGCAGGCTTGAGCTTTTCCTTTATAAAGGCAACGCATCGGCGGCATTTAATATGAAGGCAGGAGACCCTGTGGCCGTAAGACTTGCGGTTTAGGGCAGAGGCCTGACAGGGCAGATAATGAAATAGCAAAATGAACAGAATATAAGTGCTAAAATACTGCATGGCCTTAAGGGTTCTGAACAAAACCCCTTTTCACATGGAGAGTCTGGTTAAGCCGGAGCTACTACTATACAATGGCAACCTTTATTTGGATTATTCAACCGGAGTCCTTCCTGCGAAACGAAAGGACGGGATAACATCTTCATTGTAAACATATATAACAGCCCCTGTCACTATTATCAGGGTTGCGAGATTAAGTATATCGCAGTTAAATTCCGGTAGCGGAGATTTATGCTTGCTTTTATGCATAAATAGTGCAATAATGGGGCTATAAAATATCACTTGAGGGGTTTAAACGATGCTTATCGAATTTAGTGTAACCAATTTTCGCTCCTTTAGGGAAAAGCAAACTCTCAGTTTGGCTACAAGTCGGTATTTCAAGGATAGGGTGGAGCAAAACTGTTTCGATACCGAGATAAAAGGTCTACCAAAACTCTTACGCTCCATCGCAATCTACGGCCCCAACGCTTCGGGAAAGAGCAATTTAGTCTCAGCGCTCTCTTTTATGCGATACATGGTTCTTTCGTCCGCAAAGAAAATCCAAGAGGGCGAGGAACTCAATGTTGTCCCCTTTCTGCTTGATCAAGCAAGCAAAGAGAGGGAGAGCGAGTTTGAGATAATCTTTATCGAAGGCGGAATTCGATTTCAGTATGGCTTTGCCTTAGACAAAATGCGGATTCACAGCGAATGGCTAATCGCATATCCTGAGGGACGTCCCCAGAGATGGTTTGAGCGAAAATATAATCATGAAACCAAAAAGGATACGTATGAATTTGGTTCAAAGTTTCTCGGTGGTCGTCTGCGCGAGGACTGGAAAAATGCAACTCGCAGCAACGCCCTGTTTCTCTCAGTGGCGGTTCAGTTCAACAGCGAACAGCTTAAGCCTCTATACCTTTGGTTTCAAAAGAGCCTTAGAGTAATTCCACACCGCGTTTCTCTTTCACCTCAATATACATGCGATACCTGTGAAACCGAGGAAGGCAAGAAGAAAATGCTCGACTTCCTGAATGCGGCCGATTTAAGCATTGCAGACATTCGCATAGATAAGAAAAGATTTTCTTATGAAGATTTGCCTAAGGGAATGCCGGATAAATTAAAAGAAGGTCTTCTCAAAAAACTTGAAGGCAAGGACATTCAAGATATCAAATTTATGCATAAGAATTCCGAAACTGCCGAGCTTGTTCCTTTCGCCGCTGAATATGAATCCGATGGGACATTAAATCTCTTTTCCTTCGCGGGCCCGTGGCTTGATGTGATCGGTAACGATAAAATCCTTTTTGTGGACGAGATTGATTCCAGTCTACACCCCCTCGTTGTTCACCAGATGGTGCGACTGTTACATGGGTCAGGCGGCAAGGCTCAGCTTGTGTTCACAACGCACGACACAACTATTCTCGGGCAGGATATCCTGCGAAGAGATCAGATTTGGTTTGTAGAAAAAGATGAATCGAATGCATCGAAGCTTTATCCGCTTTCGGATTTAAATGTCCGGGAACACGAAGCATTGGAACGGGGCTACCTTCGGGGCCGCTACGGTGCTATCCCGGTTATTAAAGAGCTCCTCCCCGGTGCTAAGAGTGGGTAGAGAGCGAAAAAACGCTTCTTTGAAGCGCCGAAGGGCGATTCGGGAGCCATATGATGCAGTCCTTATTGTCTGCGAGGGCAGAAAAACTGAGCCGGTTTATTTCACTGCCCTGAAGAACGAACTACGCCTTAGCAGTGTCAACATCCGCATATGCGGTAAGGAATGCGGCTCTGCACCGCTATCTGTTGTTGACTATGCTCTTAGTGAGTACAAGAAATCCCGCGAATATGATAGGGTTTTCTGCGTTTTTGATAAGGATCAGCATGAAACGTACGATGTAGCACTTCAAAAGATAAAGGAGATAAAAGATTCCAAGAAATTCTCTGCCATAACGTCCGTCCCCTGCTTTGAGTTCTGGCTTTTATTGCATTTCGAAGAATCAGCCCGGCCCTATGCTTCTGCGGGCAATAACTCCGTCTGCGATAGTGTGGTCCATGATTTAAAAAGGCATGTGCCCAATTATAAGAAAGGCACTGTAGGTATTTTTGCTCTAACCTATCCGTCCGTTGATACGGCGACGAAACGAGCAGAGTTGCTTGAAATACGGCAGAAAGGCGCGAACACAGACAACCCATCGACAAAGGTGCATAAGCTTGTAGCGTATTTGAGAACTATTAAGAAAAAGACACATTTGAGTAAAAACATAAAAGAGAATTAGAGACTAATTAGTCGTAGTCACGACCCATCACCCCCTCCATGTCCTCATTCGGCTGAACCAGTTCGGGTAGACCAGTTCCTTAAGCCTGTAATATCCTTCGACAGGCTCAGGATGCTCTTTAAAAAGGCGGGTGATTACGCTCTCGTAGGGGCAACTCTCGTAGGGGCAACCCCCCGTGGTTGCCCCTAAATATGGGTTTTTTATCAGGGCAGGCACAGGGGCCTGCCCCTACGGGATGAATGGCAAGAAAGAGGAGGCAATTTGAACGGCAAAACAAGTCAAAAACACTCAAAAACACCCTGTTTTTCCGTCAATTCCTGCCATATTTTGCCATTTTATGACATGGGAATCTTTAATAATCAAGGGGTTGCGACCCATACACCCCCCTCCCCCCTGTCAAACTGCCAAAAGCCGTATTAACCACGGAAAGAAGAGAAAGGAGGGGTATAGATGAAAGGGGCTTACGCAAACAAGGAGACAGCCTATAGGGCATATCAGGAATCAGGTTCGCGGTCGGGCTTTCGGAGAAATACGAACTTTCAGAATCTTCTTGTCTTTGAGGCTGAAATATCGTAAAATCATAAGGTCTTTTAAAAAGGCGCGGACGGAGGTCTTATGAAGACAATAGAGGGCGAGCTTCAGGCAAACGGCCTTAAGTTCGGAATCGTGGTCAGCAGGTTCAACGATTTTATCACAAGCAAGCTCCTTGATGGAGCGCTGGATGCGCTTCTCCGGCACGGGGCAAAGGAAGAGGACATAGACGTGGTTAAGGTGCCCGGGTCTTTTGAGATACCTCTGGTCGCAAAAAAGATGGCCGAGAAGGGCGGATATAATTCAATAATATGCCTTGGGACGGTAATCAGGGGGGCCACCCCCCATTTCGAATACGTTGCCTCAGAGGTCTCAAAAGGCATTGCAGCGGCCTCGTTGGAAACCGGGGTGCCCATAGCCTTCGGAGTGATAACCTCCGACACAATAGAGCAGGCCGTGGAGAGGGCGGGCGCAAAGAGCGGCAACAAGGGATTTGACGCTGCGCTTACCGCCATAGAGATGGCGCAGGTCATGAAGAAATTGTAAAAAATATGAAGGATAAACCGACACTTCAATTGCTTTTGATTTTCATCTGCGCGGCCATTGCCCTTCTGCCTGTAAATGGCTGGTCATCGGAGAAGGAGACCGCCATAGAGGCCGTAAAAACGGATGCGGCGCAGGCCGTTGAGGAGGCCGTTGAGCCTCAGGAAGCCGCAGAGCCGTCATTCCTTGACCTTATGTTTTTCAGCCCTAACACCCATGCCTTAGACGCCGTGGAAAAGCAGTTGAACCTTTTCAGCGAGACCATAAAGAAAAGGTTCGGTTTATACCTGAGCAGGTCCGGCAAATATCTGGGGCTGATGCAGGGCATCCTTGCGGAAAAAGGCCTGCCCGATGAGCTTGCCTTCCTGCCCCTCATAGAGAGCGGATTCAGCGTCAATGCAAAGTCGCCGATGCAGGCCGTAGGCCCGTGGCAGTTCATAGCCTCTACGGGACGTCTTTACGGCCTTAAGATAAACTGGTGGGTGGACGAAAGGAAAGACCCTGTTAAGTCCACGGTTGCCGCGGCTGAATATCTCAGCAACCTCTATGAAAGGTTCGGCTCATGGGGCCTCGCCCTTGCGGCTTATAATGCCGGCGAGGGGAAGATACATCGGGCGCTCATGAAAGCAAAGGGCAGTGATTTCTGGGACATCCAAAGGACAAGCTACATCAAGAGCGAAACCAGAGCCTATGTGCCCAAGTTCATAGCCGCAACGCTCATCGCTGATGACCCCGGAAAATACGGCTTTGATTCGGTTGAGTACGAAGACAAGTTCATTTTTGAGGAGGTTGCCGTCTCCGGGGGAGTGCCCCTTGAAGAGGTCGCAAAATCCGCGGGCTTGACCGTCAATGAGATAAAAGAGCTTAACCCCGAACTGTTAAGGGCATGCACCCCTCCTGACGACAAGGAGTACAGGCTGAGGATACCCGTGGGCGCAAAGGAGGCGTTAATCGCAAATGCGCCTGCTCCCTCAAAGGACTGCAACAAGTATAAGCCCGTCCTCTACACGGTCAAAAAGGGGGATACGCTTTCAGGGATTTCAAGGAAGACAGGGGTGCCCATTAACGACATCCTCCACTTCAATTCCATAAATAAGAGAAATAAGAAGTCGCTAATCAAGCGGGGTCAGGTGCTTCATCTTTCCCCCAAGAGGGGCTGACAAGAGCGGCTCTGATAGGGTCGGTGGACATGGAGGGTCTCCGGCGGGAGCTGGATTCCCTTAGCCCTTGAGCTTTTCCTCCGCCTCTTTGGCAAATGGCGAGTTAGGGAAGTCCTTAAGCAGCGCCTCGTATTTGCGCTTTGCCTCCTCGTTCCTGCCCATCCCCTTAAGTATACTTGCCGACTCCATAAGAGAGAGGTCCTTGTACGAGGCTGTTTTGTAATTGTAAAGCGTCTCCAGATGCCTCAGGGCCTCTTCCATGCCGCCCTGCCTGAGGTTAATCATCGCCATCTTGTAATAAGTAAGCGGCACGAACCTCTCGTCGTCGGGGAACTTGGCGTTCAGCTCCGTAAGCGCCGCGGCTGCCTCCTCATACCTGCCCAGTTCGTAATAAGAGGCTGCCATGAAATAGAGGGAGACCGGAGAGCCTTTTTCCCTGTATGCCTTCATGAAGTTTTCAGCCGCCCGCTCGTATCTTGCGGCCCCGGGCACCGGCGTGGCCTGATACAGCCCGTAGAAGAGCTTATATCCCTCGTACTGAAACTTATCCGCCTCTGATGACGCGGTCTTGCCGTAAAAATAAAAACCCGCCATCAGCAGTATTACGAGGGGCGCTGCGATTGCGGCGATGCGGTAATGCATCTCCCATGAGCGGAACCGTTTTGCCGTTGAAAGGACGGTTGTCAGGTTCTCTTCTTTTTTAGCCTGCTTTACTGTCTTTTTCTTTATTGCCTTAGGCATTAATCCTCCTCAGCGCTTTATCCACAAGCATGGACGAAGTCTCAAACACCGACTCTATCCGGCCTTCCTCTATGCCCGCGGCACGCAGTATCCTTGACGCCATATCCCGCGTGATGAGGTCTCCTGGGCCGTGGGAGTCCGTATTTATGACTATGGGCACGCCGAACTTCACCGCCGCCCTTGCGATATACCCGTTTGCAAGGGAATGTCCTTTTCTCGACGTAATCTCAAGCGCAACCCCTTTTTCCTTCGCAAGGAGGATGTCCTCCGTGGTTATGAGTCCGGGGTGGGCTAATATGTCCGCTCCGGCCTGTATTGCAGCCCTGTTCGTGCCCTCGGCCACAGGCTCGGTGATGGTCTCTCCGTGCACGACGACGAGTTCGGCGCCCAGTCCGCGCGCCTCCTTCACAAGCTCCCTTATCAGCTCCGGCGGGGCATGGGTTATCTCTGCCCCGGCTATGATGTCCATCGGGACAAGTCCCCGTATCTTTGAGACCGCCCTGACGATGCCCCCAATCGCATGGCCTATGTTGGATGCGTCCACATGGTCGGTTATCGCGATTGCCCTGTAGCCGGCTGCATGGGCCCTTCTTATAAGCTCAAACGGAAGCAGCTCTCCGTCGCTGAATATGGTATGGGTGTGAAGGTCTATCATAATAAAAAGATACCGTAATACGGCGGTAAATGTAAAGGCGTCAGCACATCTTCTCTCCCCTGCCGTAAGGGGACAAGTCTCTCAGTTCCTTTATGATTCCCGGCAGTGCGTCTGCTGCCACCTCTATCTCCGCCTCCGTGTTATAGCAGCTCAGGGAAAACCTGATGGAGCCCTGTATGGCCTCAACCGGCACTGCCATTGCGCGGAGCACGTGGCTCGGCTCAACCGAGCCTGATGTGCATGCAGAGCCCGATGAGGCGCAGATGCCCTCTTTGTCGAGCTTAAGGAGTATAGCCTCTCCGTCTATATACGAAAAGCTTATGTTTACCGTGTTCGGAAGCCTCTCGGCCCCGGCTCCGTTTACGCGCACATCAGGGCATCTCCTGATTATCTCGGACTCAAGCCTGTCCCTCAGGCCCTTAAGATAAACCGAGTCCTTCTCAAGCCTTTCAAGGGCAAGCTCGCATGCGCGACCGAGCCCGATTATAGATGCCACGTTCTCAGTCCCCGCCCTCCTTCCGCTCTCCTGATGCCCGCCTATAATATAGGGATGGAACTGAAGCCCTTTTCTTACATAAAGCGCCCCCACCCCCTTGGGTGCGTGCAGTTTGTGGCCTGATATTGAAAGCATGTCAAGGGGGGTTTCTTTTACGTTAACCCTCACCTTGCCTGCGGCCTGAACCGCATCCGTGTGAAAGACGACGCCCCTTCCCCTCAGGGCCTCCGCAATCTCCGCCATGGGGAATATCACGCCTGTTTCGTTATTGGCGTACATTATCGAGACAGCCGCAGTATCCTTCCCTACGGATTTAATGAGTTCCTTCATATCGAGCCTGCCTGAGCCGTCCACGGGAAGGTATGTCGCGGTGCAGCCCTTCCGGGCAAGGTGACTTATAAAGTTCAGCACGGCAGGGTGTTCGACCTTAGTGGTGATTAGATGCCTTTTTTTGGGGCTGCACTCAAGAGCGCTCATGAGCGCGGTGTTGTCCGATTCCGTGCCTGAACCCGTAAACACTACCTCCTCAGGCTCTGCGCCTATAAGTGCGGCCACCTTCGCCCTTGCCTCCTCTGTATCTTTTCTGAGACGGCTTCCGAAGCGGTGGCTGCTTGAGGGGTTGCCGTAGAGCCCGGCAAGATAGGGGGTCATGGCCTTCCTGACCTCCGGGGCTATGCGGGTCGTTGCGTTGTTGTCGAGGTATATTGTCTTCATAAAGTGGTTATTATATCACGGCCCTGCCTGACAAGTGGCCACAAAAGGTTTTTGGCCCCTCTGGAGGTCACTGTCATAGAGATTGTGCATGAATGAAAAAAGCAGGCTGCAGGGATTATCTACAGCCCGCTTTTCAGAGCAGGACAGCCTACTTTTTCTTCGTCTTTTTCGGTGCGGTCTTCTTGGTTGCGGGTTTTTCCGTTCCGCACGGCGCGCCCTTCGGTTTGCAGGACATAGAGACCTCCTTTTTTGAAATTTACAATTCAATATATCATGGACACGGGGGGTTGTCAAAGGCGCGCCGGAATTCAGCCGCAGGGCATCCCTCCCTCGGATGTTCTATGGCTTGCGCTGTTTCATGAGCGGCTTGACACTGCGGCGGGCTATCGGATAGCATTAAGCAGTTTCGCTGCACTTTCAAGGGGACTATGAAAATACCGAGTCTTGAGCGCCTTATCCCTGAACGTCTGCTTAAAGACCGGAGGGTTATCCCTGCGGTCAACGCCTTTCTGGGACTTCTTCTTATCGCAGCCGTCTTATTTACGGTGCGGGATATTGCTTCAACAGTCCTTGCCCCGAAGGACAAGGCGGCAGGGGAGAGGAAAAAGGCAGAGGCGCGGGAGAGGTATGTTTTTTCCGACTATGCGGCGATATTAAAGGACAACCCGTTCGGGTTCCCCGGCGGCGAGCTTGCCCAACTTACGGGTGTGGACGCACAGGCCGCCTCGGTCTCTGCATTGGACATATCCCTGATAGGTACGGTCTCCGGCTCCCGGCGACTGAGCTATGCCGTATTTGCGGACAAGGCCGGAGTGCAGGAAGTCTTCGGCATAGGCCAATCCGTCTTTGGCATAGGCGCGCTTAAGGAGGTCAGGATGGACAGGGTGTTTCTGAATGCAAACGGCAGGCAGGTGGAGATAGCCCTTTCAGATGTGACGACCGTGGAGCTTTCAAAGGCAAGGGCCGGCGCGGATGCCCTTGCCGGTTTTGCCACAAAGACAGGGGAGACCACATACGCCCTTGACCAACAGAGGGTTCAGCTTGCGCTGGAAAACCCCCGGCAGATTATGACCGACGCGCGGCTACTGCCGAATATCGTAAACGGGCGGCAGGAGGGGTTTTCCATGGGCGAGGTCAAACCGGGCGGGGTTTACGCAAGCCTGGGGCTCAGAAACGGCGACATACTCCTCAGGGTCAACGAGTTTGACATCTCAAGCCCGGAGGCCGCGCTTCAGGCGTTTACGGCCCTGAAGGGGATGGACAGGGTGCAGCTTGACATTTTCAGGGAAGGCTCAAAACTTACGATGACCTACCAGCTGAGATGAAGGGATATTAGAATGCTTGTCGAATACCTGAGAAATGTTCCGATATTTTCCCACCTCAAGGAATCCCGCATCCGCGAGATGGCATCCATGTGCAAGAGCGTTTTCTTTAAAAAAGGCGAGATTGTCTTTCATACGACCGACATCAGCACAGATCTGTATGTTGTGGTCGCAGGAAGGCTCAAGGCGGTTCTCATAGACGATGCCGGCGCCGAGATTGTGCTTTCGCACTTCAAGGAGGGAGACTTTTTCGGAGAACTGAGCCTGATAGACGGCAGGGGCCGCTCCGCAACCATAGTGGCGGACGAGGATTCCGAGCTTGCCTTCCTCCGGAGGGATGTGTTTTTGGACCTCCTTCTGAAGGACTCAAAAATAGCGGTTGAGATGATGATTACCCTCGTTTCCCGCATGAGGAAGGCCGATGAGCTGATAGAGTCCCTTGCCTTCCTTGAGGTCTCGGAGAGGCTCATGAATACCCTGCTTGATATAGCAAAGATAGAAGGCCATGACCACGAAGGCGGACGCAGGATAGGCAAGCTCACCCACAAAGAGCTTGCAGGCAGAATCGGCTCATCCAGAGAGGCGGTCTCTAAGTGCATGAAGATTTTCGTCTCAAAGGGCATAATCAAAGAGGCAGGGGACTATTTCATCCTGATTCCCCCCAATACGAATTTATAGTTGCGGAAATAATTGCGGGAATATTCCCTTGACAGGGGGTTGTTCAGGTGATAAACTTTCAATAAACATGTCCATGGTCTTTCATTTTACAGATACATGGGTCTTTCGTTAGTTATTCGTTAGTTAAATGTTGTAGGAATAAAAGTTATAGGGATAAGAATTAAATGTTTAGGAATAAGCAGCAAAGCAGAAAAGGAGGAATTATGAAGATTCGCAAGAAATATCTGTTGGCAATAGTCATTTCAAGCGCGCTGGCGCTTGTTCTTGCCGCCTGCGGCGGAGGCGGAGGAGGCGGAGGCGGAGGTGCTACATCCGGTTCGTCCACCTCGTCGGTCAGCATATCCGGATTGGTGGGCAGCGGAGGAGGAGGCTCATCCTCGTCGGGCGCCAGCCTGCGCGGGAGCGCGATCTCAGAGGCGAGTTTTTTAATCGGCTCTAAGGTGACAATAAAGTCGTACGACACGAGCGGGAATCTGCTGGATGAGGTTCAGACCACCACCATCAGCGGCGGCGCTTTCAACGGCAATATCAAGGTCGTATCTACCGGCGGTTACATAACCGTGTCAGCGGTTTCGGACGGCTTCACGCACTACGAAAAGACTTTCAAGTACAGCTCGCTCTCCGACCTTGAGGGCCTCAACATTCTCGCCGAGATAGACCCAGTTCTGACAAAGGTCATTCCCATAGCGCAGGCGGGCAATTTCACGAGCGCTTCCGGCGACGACACCGTAAGCATCGCCATAGTAAAGAACTCAAGGGGCGAGAAACAGATTCTCACCAATTCGTCGGAGATAAAGTCGGCGGCGGCGGACGGAAGCAGCGTCATCTGGCAGCTCGACATGCCGAGAAGGGCGCTTCTCGCCGCAAATATTACAAGCGTCAAGGTCAACGCCAACAACTACGACCCCTCGAACGAGGACGACTCAAGGAGGTTCCCCTCTAACGTGGACGCATCGGGGAACACGCTCATCTCTACGGGGTTCGATTTCATAGACGTAAGGGACCAGAACGGGCAGCCGATTAAGCTCTCTACCTCGTCCGTTTCCGGCATCTCGACTTCCGCTACGGTCACATATAAGGTTAAACGGCAGATACCAAACTGCACCCTCATAATAAAAGACGAAGACACCGTGAAGCCCGGCGTTCAGGTCGGCTTTTATTTCCTGAGGGACGGCAAGTGGAGAAAGTTAGGCAACGCGACGCTTTACGTTGACAACAACCCGAAGGACGGCACGATAGACGACTCAGAGTTGATGTCAAACGTGGGCGACTGCGCCGCTCTGAACCTGCCCTATGCGATTATGAACCAGACGGACATCACGGACCTTGATTTCTCCAACAACTGGTGGAACTTGGACTACGTGGCCATAGGCACAATCAATACGGGCTGTCTAACCGGCGTCGTGAATTCGGTAAAATCGGACGGCACGATGGAGCCGCTTAAAGGGCAGTATATTTACCTCTCCGACCTTACGGTGGGCGGGACCACGAAGGGCGGCTTCAGAAGCTCCTACGGCACTACCAAGCAGAACGGCTCATACAATATAGAATTCACATATACCGACGCGCTTTCCAACCCGAATGCAACGCTGAATTATTCAAACCCGTTCACATGGAGCTGGACCACAATATCGAATTCGCTGTCCGATTCCAATAAGGACGCCCAGGGCTGTTATGTGCTTAACCTGCAGATAGCAGACCCCTATAGCTGCAAGGTGAAGGGGGTTGTCTATAAGCCGAGCGGCACAGCACCCGCAAACGACAGGCTTATATTCGTTAGTCAGCCCAACACATGGTACGGCCAGAAATGGAAACGCACTGACGATAACGGCGCATACGACATTGATGTCGCCTGCAACACGGAATATACGATGAAACTCGGGGGCACTGAAAAGGCATTTATTGCTGACGGCATAGCCAATGCGGTGGGCAATAATGCCGCAGGGAAGCCATACCACGAATCCACGGACACCGGCACTGTGGTCACGATGAAGGACATCACGCTCGCAAACAACCTCCCTTCCGTGTATGCCTCTGCGTGGGACACGAGGGTTTTCGAGGGAGGCAAGGTTCCGCTTTCCTCATGGGGTTCCGACCCTGACAATGACCCCCTGACATACACATGGAGCGATACCTGCGGCGGGGTGTTCAACACAACAAGCCCCTATAGCAGCCAGTATCCCCAGTGGACCGCGCCGGTCGTAATCGCAAACGGGACAGTGTGCAGCCTGACCATTACCGCCAATGACGGGCAGGGAGGAACCGGCACCGCCTCTGTGGACATACAGGTTTCAAAAATCGGCAACAGGGCGCCCGTAATCACGAGCATACTCTCTCCCATGTTCATGAAAGTGAACGCATCTGCGAGAATCACCTCTAATTCTTACGACCCTGACATAAACAACACCCTCACATACGGTTGGAGCGACAACTGCTCAGGGGCGTTCTCAAACGCGGTAGCGCAGAACCCCACATGGACCGCGCCCGGCACAGGGAGTTCCTGCACTCTCACCCTGCTCGTAACCGACTCCCCCGGCGGAGCGACGGCTTCGAGGAATGCGTACATAACCGTTCTTGCGAACAGGGCGCCGGTGATACAGAGCATCAACGCGCCCTCTCCCGTGGCCAAGAAGAAAACCGTACAGCTCTATTCTTCGGCCAATGACTTTGACGGCGACGCCCTCACATACTCTTGGAGCGACAA
Organism: Thermodesulfovibrionales bacterium; assembly: GCA_030682405.1. Lineage (GTDB taxonomy): Bacteria > Nitrospirota > Thermodesulfovibrionia > Thermodesulfovibrionales > JdFR-86 > JAUXOF01. The sequence goes on along the minus strand of JAUXOF010000055.1, from coordinate 34,491 downwards.
CTGCTCAGGGGCGTTCTCAAGCACAACAGCGCAGAACCCCACATGGACCGCGCCCCCGGCGTCGGGAACCTGCATAATCACACTCAATGTGAGCGATTCACAGGCCTCGGCCTCTCAGAGCAAGACGGTGAGCGTGGTAAACAATAAGCCTGTGATAACCTTATTCGGCGTTCCGAGCACCGCTCTGGTCGGCTCGACATACACGCTCTCCGGCTCGGCAACGGACGCTGACGGAGACACACTCACATACATGTGGACTGACAACCTCGGCACTATCGGCACGGGCACGTCGATAAGCTGGACTCCCGCATCCGCAGGCACTTACACCATAACGCTCACGGTAAGCGACGGAACAGACACTGCCTCTCAGAGCAGGGCGGTGAGCGTCTCAGTTCCCGCAAACAATCCGCCTGTGATAACCTCATTCAGCGTTCCGAGCACCGCAAGCGTGGGGGTGGCCATAACCCTCTCCGGCTCGGCAACAGACGCTGACGGAGACACACTCACATACACATGGAAGGCGGACAGCACGACAATCGGCACCGGAACGTCGGTAAGCTGGAATCCCACGGCAGGAGGGACATTCACCATATCGCTCACAGTAAGCGACGGAAAAGACACTGCCTATCAGAGCAAGGCAGTGCTCGTGAGCGCTCCGACAGGTTCCGACGATACGATAATTATCAACAGGATTAAAATATGATTAAAGTCTTAAGGAGGTGAGCAATATCCTGAAAATAAAGGTAAGGGCTATGGAAATGCCAAATTACAAGGAAATCAAAAGGAGGAAGAAGATGAAAAAGTTTTTGGGCATATGCACTTTGCTTGTCTTAACGGCTTTCATTATCGGCTGCGGAACTCAGGGGGCGACTACAAGCTCCCTTACGGTTGACCCTGCCGACAAGACGGCCAAGACTACGGTTTCGTTCAGTTTCCCAAAGGGGGAGTTGAACTCGGCCCTGCTTTCGGACCAGACCACCAACATACTGGTTCAGGTAAAGCAGTGGACAGTGGGCGAGCTTGGAGACATGACGAAGATAAACGTGGACAAGTCCCTTCTTACGAAGGCCTCTCCGAGCGCAACTCTTGACCTTCTGCCGACTTATACGAGAATCTGCGCATCCCAGTACGACGACAACCCCAACAACACGGTAACGAGCACCCGTCTTGAGTCTGCCTGCACATCAGGCACGCTCATCCCCGGCGCCAACACCGTAACCCTTACGATGCTGAGGGGCACATGGACTCTCAGCGCGGGCTTTGCCGCGCCTCAGGGCGATGTTACTGCCATAGCGCTCACAAGGCCCGTAGGCTCGGGCGGGGTAAGCACCTCCACAACGTCCGAGTACCCTGCCATTTACGACGGAAACCCGGACATGGCGGGCGACCCCATTTCAACCGGCATACAGTGCTATAACGACTTGGGGTGCTTCTACATGGGCATGTTCAAAATAGGAGGCTCGTGGGTAAGCCTGATGGACGAAGCCGCCGGCTCCTTTGGGGGCGGGGCATACTCAAACGGCTTCAACAAGCCCCGTCTTGCCATGGGCGGAGGCAAGGAAAACTTTATCATCACAAACGCAACCACAGGCGAGGGCTATAAAGATGAAAAGGTCTTTGTAATCGGCGGGTTTGCCAACACCACGGATGGAGACGGCTGGATGAGAGGAATTACATCAGGCACTATGCCTGTTATAGATTACATCACCGACATGTACAGTGAAGACCTGTACACTAAGTGCTGGGGCGTGGAATATGTATCCCTGCCTAACCCCCCGTACAACCGCTATACCTGCTTTAAGCCTGTTCTGGCAAAAATGGAAACATCCCTGAAGATAGAGCAGGCCATGACAGGCGGGACTATTCAAAACGGCGTGGAATTGACCTTCGGCTCGCCCTCAACGGTTACGGCTGCAAAGGTCAACCCCTGCGTGCTCAGCATTGCATCAGGAACGACCATGACCGGCTGCGCCTTGACCAACGCCTCAGCCACAGAGCCTGTTGAGGTCATTGGAGACGGCATCGGCAACGAGGACGGCATCTGCGACTACTATCTCGGCGAGGTATGCTCGTTCAACTACAAGATTACGACCATAAACAAGACGACAGGCGCAGACATCTGCTATATGGAGGATGGGGCAGGCGCATTCAAAAACGCGGCAGGCGCGACCATGTGCAAAAGCTCCGACGTCAACACATCCACGACCCCTCCCACCTGCTGGGAGTCAGGGTTCACTTACAACCAGTTAAACGGCAGGTGCGAGGCCACATTGTCCGCAACATGCACGGACGGCGGAACCAATCCTTACCGCACTTACAGCAGCTCAACAAATACATGCACGGATACGGGTTACGGGTATCTGAATACTCTAAGCCCCACAGCGGTTACGCTTACAGGCGTGGGAAGCCTGCCTTCGGGCGTGAGCTTCTCAGGCAACTGACGGTTAGTTAAGGTTAGTTAAGGGATGAGGCGTGTTTTTCCCGCCTCATCCCTTAGTCTTTTATGGCAAAGTCTTTTATGGCAAAGTCTTTTATGGCAAAGTCTTTTATGGCAAAGTCTTTTATGGCAAAAACCAGGGCAGCATATAAGGCGAGAGCTTTGCTTTTTGCGGCGCTGTCTGTTTCCCTTGTTTTTTCGTCATGCAACAAACCCCCTGAGGAAGAAAAACCCCCTCCCATGACACAGCGCCAGAAGATGGCGGGCGTGAAAATCAAAAAACAGTTCGGCGCCTCCTTGCTTATGATAGAGGCGGGTGCGGTTGAGCCGAACATAAAGACCCGCACACCCAACCTCATAGAGATGGTGATGGAGGAAAAGGGCCTCAAGCTCAGGCTTAGGTTTGTCAAGGTAGAGCTAAAAGAGGGCGAAAGGAGCCTGAGCTTCACAGCCGAGGCCGCGCTCTCAAACGAGGAGTTCACCCGCATGAAGATAACCGGAGTGAGGGACTTGAAGCAGAAAGGCTTTGGCATAAGGCCGGAGCACTCCCTCAACATGCTCGTAAAGGGGGACAAGGTCTATTTCTACTCCGGCAACTAAAAGCCCCGGTCTTTTCAAGCTCACGGTTCCCATGATGTTCATTCTGCTGGCCTTACTAAGGAGTTCATAAATATGAAGACATTAAATATAAAATCCCTCCTAACCTCCCTTTGCCAAAGGGAGGCATTTAACCCCTCTTTAGCAAAGAGGGGCGAGGGGAGATTTTATTATATATATGTCCTCTTACTTCTGCACTTATTAGTATCATGCGGAAGCGGTGATTCCCCTCCCGCCGGTCAGGAGGCCGTCCTCTCGGGTGAAAGGCTCAAGTCCGCTCCTAAGGGGGCGTATAAAGAGGGCGAACTCCTTGTCAAGTTCAAGCCCGGAGGAGAACTTAAGGCGCAGTCCGCTCACAGGTCGGCAGGCGCAACGCTTAAACAGAGGTTCAAGGGCATAGGGGTAGAGCATATAAAGCTCCCCCACGGGCTTTCCGTGGCCGATGCAGTCAAAAAATACATGGAAGACCCTGATGTTGAGTACGCAGAGCCGAATTACATGATTCATAAGGCGGTCATCCCCAACGATGTGTATTTTGGCAGCCAGTGGGGACTGCATAACACAGGGCAGACCATCTCAGGGGACCAGGGGACGGTGACCGGCACGGTAGATGCCGACATTGATGCCGGTTCATCCGGGAATGATGGGGCGTGGGACCTGCACACAGGGCTTGGGAATGTCATCGTTGCCGTCTTGGATACGGGCATTGATTATAACCATCCTGATATTTCCGCAAACATGTGGCAGAACCCGGAGGAATGCGCTCTTACGAACTCATCAAACGGCATTGACGACGACGGAAACGGATATATAGACGACTGCCGGGGATGGAACTTCGCTTACGGCACACCCAACCCCATGGACGACGACATTGACGGCCACGGGACCCATGCGGCAGGAATCATCGGAGCGATTGGCAATAACCTAACAGGCGTAAGCGGGGTCAACTGGAGCGTAAAGCTCATGCCGCTAAAATTTCTTGACTCAACAGGCTCAGGCAACACATCCGATGAATTGGCAGCCATAGATTATGCAGTCATGATGCGCCAAAGAGGCGTTAATATAAGGGCGATAAACGCAAGCTATGCATATACAACTTCTTCTTGTGTAAATCTTCCTGCTTCAATTGCCGAGAAATCCGCGATTTCGGCAGCAGCGGACGCCGGAATACTCTTTGTGGCTGCTGCGGGAAATTGTCAGAATAATAATGACGGTTCTCCCACTTACCCTGCAAGCCACAACCTGCCGAACATAATAGCGGTTTTAGCCACTGAGCAAAAGGACAACCTCGCATGGTTTTCAAACTACGGGGCAAGCTCGGTGCATATTGCCGCACCGGGGATGAACATCAGGAGCACTATAAGGGTTGCGCTCGGAAGCTACGGCTATATGAGCGGCACGTCCATGGCGGCCCCGCACGTCAGCGGGCTTGTTGCGCTCCTGTCGTCCTACAGGCCCTCCTACACCTACCGTGAGCTAAAAGAGGTCATACTGGCGACCTCGGACAGGCTCGGCTCCCTTAACGGCACGCTCATTACAGAGGCAAGGATAAACGCGAAAAGGGCGCTTTCCCTTGACCCTCAGGCCATTATCATGCCGCCCTCGGGAGTGTCCGCCGCATTGGTTTCAGCCTCAGCCGCTAATATTTCGTGGGCGGACAATTCTGCAAACGAGACGGACTTCAATGTGGAGAAAAAAGAAGGCTCTGCAGGCGTCTACGCCCTAATTACCACGCTCCCGGCTGATACGACTACTTATCAGAACACCGGCTTAACCGAGGGCATAACGTATTACTACCGCGTAGTCGCGGTAAACTCCGTGGTATCGGGAGCTTCCTCGCCCTCAAAAGGGGCATCCGTAACTACCGCTCTTTCCGCACCGGACAGCCTCCTGGCAAGCGCATCGGCCTTGAAGGTTGACCTCTCTTGGACCGACAACTCCAATGCCGAAACAGGCTTTAAGGTGGAGCGCAAGGCAACGTCAACAGGCTTATACAACCCGGTAGCGACTACAGGGGCAAACGTGACCACATACACGGACACGGCTTTCCTGCCGGGCGTGACCTACTACTACAGGGTAAAGGCATATACGCAATATACGGACTCTGCCTATACTAATGAGGCGGGCATAACAACCCCCGGAGGCTCTTCCCCAGAAGGCGGGGGCGGAGGCAGATGCTTCATTGCAACTGCCGCGTACGGCTCTTACCTTGACCCCAATGTGAAAGTCTTAAGGGACTTCAGGGACAACTATCTTCTTACAAACCCCGCAGGCAGGGCGTTTGTGAGGCTTTACTACAGGACGTCCCCGCCTGTGGCGGACTACATAAGAGAACATGAGATTTTGAGGCTTATTGCGAGGGCCGGCCTCGCCCCGTTTGTTTTTGGGATTAAATACCCGTTTTTGTCCCTGCTTGTTCTCTGCCTTGCCGCCTTTATGCCCTTGGCGATTATTCCCAAAAACTTAAAAAACGCTTGACACGGCCTAAATCTGAATAGGACATTTCTAAATTGGCTTGAACCCAAGAAAAAACCTTGACTTTTTAAGAGCTTAACAATAAAATCTTAAGATAACATGGCTAAACTACTACTTGCAGACGACAGCATTACCATACAAAAAGTGGTCGAGCTCGTGCTTGCGGACGAGGGGTTTGAGATAAAGGCCGCAAACAACGGGGCCGACGCCTTCAATATGCTGACCTCCTTTAGGCCGGATATAATCCTTGCGGATATAGAAATGCCGAAGATGAACGGCTACCAGCTCTGCGAAAAGGTGAAATCCGACCCGGGAATGAAGGACATACCGGTTATGCTCCTTGCCGGGGCATTTGAGCCTCTTGACGAGGAGCTTGCCAAAAAGGTCGGCGCAAACGATTTCCTCATAAAGCCGTTTGAGTCCGAGGACCTGATAAAAAAGATAAACGCCTTACTGATAGCCTTTGCCGCACAGGAAACCGCCGAGGCGGCCTCGGAGGAGGTTGCCGAAGTGGTTGAGGCTCTTGCGGTTGAAGATGACCTCTGGGGTATGGAGGAAGAGACAGGCGCGGCTCCTTTTGCCGAAGAGGAGATGGTGGCCGAGGCGGTTGCCGAAGAGTTTGATCCCGTGGAGGCGGCAGAGGTGTTTGCCGAGGCCGAGGCTGTTTCCGAGGCCGGCATGGAGGATATCTCCTTTGAGGATATTTCCGCTGTTGACGAGGCCCTCTTAAGAGAGGTTTCTCTGCCCGATGCCGAGGTTGAGATTGAGATGGAAAAACCCCGGCCAATGAAGGCGGAGGCTTGGACTGCGGCTGCTCCCGCACCTGTGATGCCTGCATTGTCCTCTGATGACCTGCTTAAAGCCTTCATGCAGGCAGCGGACGAGAGGGTAGGGGAGGCAATAAAGGGGCTTGATTTAAAAGAGGCTTTGCTTGCCAATATCGCCTCCAGCATAAAGGACTCTGTGGAAAAGGTTCTCTGGGAAGTGGCTCCGGAACTTACGGAACGGATTGCACGGGAGGCGCTGAAGGACGCTATGGCCTCTCTTACAAAGGAGATAGAGAAGGTCATATGGGAGACGGTCCCGGATCTTGCCGAGTCCCTAATTAAAAAAGAGATAGAGAAGATAAAGTCCGAGATGTAGGAGGGGGCGCAGCCCCGGAGAAATGTCCCGCCGCATTATGGAAATTGAGATTGTCCGTCTGTCTGATTTGAGAACTTTCGGGCTTTATTCATTATGACTGAATTCCCTAAAAGCTACGATTCAAAAGCTGCAGAGGAGAAATGGTATGACTTGTGGGTCAGGGAAGGCTTTTTTAAGCCGGAGATAAACCCCGCAGGCACGCCGTACTCAATAGTCATACCCCCGCCGAACGTAACAGGCTCCCTTCACATGGGCCATGCCCTTAATGCAACCCTTCAGGACATCCTCATAAGGTGGAGGAGGATGTTAGGCGACAAGGCGCTCTGGCTTCCGGGCACGGACCATGCCGGCATAGCAACCCAGAACGTGGTTGAAAGGATGCTCGAAGCTGAGGGGCTTGACCGGCATACGCTCGGCAGGGATGCATTCGTACGGAGGGTTTGGGAATGGAAGAAGGAGTACGGCGGAAGGATAACACACCAGCTTAAAAGGATGGGCGCCTCCTGCGACTGGTCGCGGGAGAGGTTTACGCTCGATGAGGGCCTTTCGGCTGCTGTAAGGGAAGTCTTTGTCAGGCTTTACGAGGAAGGCCTCATCTACAGGGCCACAAGGCTTATCAACTGGTGCCCCAGATGCCTTACCGCGCTTTCCGACCTTGAGGTGGAGCACGAGGACATGGAAGGCGCTCTTACTTACATAAAATACCCTGTAAACGGCGCTGACGGCTATATCACAGTTGCTACGACAAGGCCGGAGACCATGTTCGGGGACACTGCTGTTGCCGTTAACCCTGATGACGAGAGGTACAAAGACCTGATAGGCAAGTCCCTGAGCCTCCCCCTGACCGGCAGGGTAATACCGATTATAGCCGACAGCGGGGTTGACCCTGCATTCGGCACCGGGGCTGTGAAGGTGACCCCTGCGCACGATTTCAACGACGAGGCCATGGCAAAGAGGCACGGCCTCCCGTCCATTGCAGTCATAGGGGATGACGGGAAGATGAGCAGGCTTGCGGGCTTAAAATATGCAGGGCTTGACAGGTACGAGGCAAGGAGGCTTGCGGTAGATGAGCTTAAGACGCAGGGGCTTATAGAGAAGATAGAAGCCTACAGGCACTCAGTGGGCCACTGCTACAGGTGCAAGAGCATAATAGAGCCTCTTTCCACGCCCCAGTGGTATGTGAAAATCCAGCCCCTTGCCGAACCCGCCATAGAGGCGGTCAGGCAGGGCAGGATACGGATACTGCCAGAGGGCTGGGCCAACAGCTACTATGCGTGGATGGAGAACATAAAGGACTGGTGCATATCAAGGCAGATATGGTGGGGCCACAGGATACCGGTGTGGTACTGCGGGGACTGCAAGGAAGTGAACGTTCTAAGGGAGGCGCCTACGGCATGCCGCAAGTGCGGGGGGAAAAACCTCAGGCAGGATGAGGATGTGCTTGATACGTGGTTTTCCTCAGCCCTCTGGCCTTTCTCCACGCTGGGCTGGCCCTCAGAGACGGAGGATTTAAAGACGTTTTACCCTACGGGCGTTCTTGTTACGGCGTTTGACATCCTCTTTTTCTGGGTCGCAAGGATGATAATGATGGGGCTTAAGTTCATGGGCGAAGTCCCGTTCAGGGATGTCTACATCCATGCCATTGTCAGGGATGCCGAAGGCCAGAAGATGAGCAAGTCAAAGGGCAATGTCATAGACCCGCTGATAATTATAGACAAGTACGGCACGGATGCCTTCCGCTTTACGCTTGCCGCCTTTGCCGCACAGGGCAGGGATATCAAGTTCTCAGTGGAGAGGGTCGAGGGCTACAGGCACTTTATCAACAAACTCTGGAATGCCACAAGATTCATAATGATGGGGGCTGCGAATCCCACGGAGAATGACACGAAAGGGGACGTTGTCCCACTTTCGGGCAGGTGGATACTTTCGCGGCTTTCGGATACCGTTTCCGAGGTCAACAGGGCGCTTGAGGAGTACAGGTTCAACGATGCCGCGGGAGGCATATACCGGTTTGTCTGGCATGAGTTCTGCGACTGGTACATAGAGCTGTCAAAGACCGAGACGTCCTCGGAGGAAACTAAGAAGTGCCTCATGACCTCTCTTGAGACAGCGCTTCTGCTTCTTCATCCCTTCATGCCGTTTCTAACAGAGGAGATATGGCAGAACCTTAAGGGGCGCAAAGGGCAAAGCATTATGACCGCGCCGTATCCCGCGCCCGGAGGCATAAGGAGAGACCTTGATGCCGAGGCTGAAATGTCTTATATTATGGATACCGTCACCGGGATACGGAACATAAGGGGGGAACTGAACATATCCCCTTCTCTGGAGCTTAAGGCCGTCATAAAGACGTCATCCGACGAGGCCGAAAGGGTCATAAGGGAAAACCTCCATTACGTCAGGAGGCTTGCGAGGGCAGGGGAGATAACCCTCGGCAGGGATGTCGGAAAGCCGCGCGGCTCGGCAACGTCCGTCAGGGCCGGGCTTGAGGTATATGTGCCGCTTGAAGGGGTGCTTGACGTTAAAAAGGAGCTGGCGAGGCTCAACAAGGAAAAGCAGAAGGTTGAGGAGTCGGTGTTGTTTATAAGGAAGAAGCTTATGAACGAGGATTTCGTAAGGAAGGCTCCGGAGGACATCATAGCAAAGGAGAGGCAGAGGCTTGAGGATCTTCTTGAAAAGAACGAGAGGCTTGCCGAGAGTATAAAAGGGATAAGCGGTCTGGAGGTGTGATGTGGCTTTGGATATACCTTCTTCAATAAGACAGCTCATCGAGCACTCCCTTGAGGAGGACATCGGAAGCGGGGATGTGACCACTTCGCTTATCGTTCCGACGGAGCATGAATCCACTGCCCTTATTGTTGCCAAAGACAACTTCGTGCTTGCCGGTATTCCGTTTGTAAAAGAGGTGTTCGACATCCTCGACGCCTCGGTGAAGTTCGATGCCCTCATAGAGGACGGCTCGCGCGTAAGGAAAGGGGACATCATAGCCGAGATAAACGGAAGGACGAGGGTTCTTTTGATGGGGGAAAGGGTCTCGCTTAATATCCTTCAGCACCTTTCAGGCATAGCGACCATGACATACAAGTTCGTAGCAAAGGTAAAGGGCACCAAGGCAAAGATATTGGACACCAGAAAGACGATGCCGTGCATGAGGTTTATGGAAAAATATGCCGTCAGGATGGGCGGGGGCAAGAACCACAGGTTCGGCCTCTATGACGGGATACTTATAAAGGACAACCATATCGAGGCGGCAGGCGGCATAAAATGGGCCGTTGCCATGGCCGAAGAGGGCCGCTACCTTTCAAGAATCGAGGTGGAGGCCGAAAACATCAAAGACGTAAAAGACGCCCTTTCGGCAGGAGCAGATATCATAATGCTTGACAACATGCCTTTAAAAGAAATCAAAGAGGCGGTAAAACTCGTAAAAGGGAAGGTAACCATTGAGGTCTCAGGCAATGTTACGTTGGACAACGTAAGGGAGATAGCAGATATTGGGGTAGACCTCATCTCAGTAGGCGCCATAACCCATTCCGCCCCTGCGGTTGACATAAGCATGAAGATAATAACGAGGCAGGCAGTGACGGATGAGGAATCGGATAACGGCTGAGGGCAGGCATTTATTTGTCCGAAAGTTTCCTCTTTAGTATCTCATTTAACGCCGCCGGGTTTGCCTTTCCTTTTGTGAGCTTCATCGCCTGACCAACAAAGAACCCGATGAGCTTTTCCTCGCCAGCCCTGTATCTTTCCACCTCTTTTGGGCTTTTGGCCAGAATTTCATCAACTGCTTTTAAAATGGCATCCTTGTCCGTTATCTGCACGAGGGACTTTTCTATCACGATGGACTCCGCGTCTTTGCCGGTTCTGAACATCTCCTCAAACACGGTCTTTGCGATTTTTCCGCTTATCGTACCTTTGTCAATTAACGAAAGCATGTCCGCAAGTTGTTCAGGTTTAAGAGGACAGTTTTCTATGTTTATACCGTCTTCGTTAAGGAGCTTCATCATCTCGCCCATCATCCAGTTGCTTACTGCCTTGGGCTGTCCTCCCGCATTCACCGCCTCCTCATACCACTCTGAAAGAGGCTTTTCAGAGATAAGAATATCCGCATCGTATTCCGGGAGGCTGTAGGAGGACACGAACCTCTGCCTTTTGGCATCCGGCAGTTCCGGTAGCGAGGCGCGAATCTCATCTATCCACTCCTGCCTTACTGCTATGGGCGCAAGGTCAGGCTCAGGGAAGTATCTGTAGTCGTGGGCCTCCTCCTTTGTCCTCATAGACTGCGTGATGCCAGCGTCCGAGTCCCAGAGCCTTGTTTCCTGTATTATACTGCCGCCGTCTTTTATGGCCTTTATCTGACGCTTTATCTCATACTCAAGGGCTTTTTCTACGAACCTGAAGGAGTTTATGTTTTTGACCTCAACCTTCACGCCAAGCCCCTTGCTTCCCTCTTCCCGCACAGAGACATTGGCATCGCATCTTAATGACCCCTGCTCCATGTTTCCGTCGCAGACCCCAAGATAGCGGAGCATTGTCCTCAGCTTTTTCATGTATTCTGCGGCCTCTTTCGGGCTTCTAATGTCCGGCTCGGACACGATTTCCATCAGCGGCACTCCGGCCCTGTTTAAGTCAACGAGGCTTGAGTTTCCCGCACCCTCGTGGATGTTCTTGCCCGCGTCCTCTTCCATATGGACTCTGGTGACGCCGATTTTCTTAAGCCCCCCGTCTGCGACTATCTCAAGAAAGCCGTGCTCGCATATCGGAAGCTCGTACTGGCTTATCTGATAGCCCTTGGGAAGGTCCGGGTAGAAATAGTTCTTCCGTGCAAACCTGCTCATAGGCGATATCCCGCAGTTCAGCGCAAGCCCCGCCCTTACTGCAAACTCAAGGGCCTTTTTGTTTAAGACCGGAAGCGCCCCGGGCATCCCGATGCACACAGGGCAGGTCTGCGTGTTCGGCTCCGAGCCGAACTTCGTCAGACACCCGCAGAATATCTTCGTCTCAGTGGACATCTGGGCATGAACCTCAAGCCCTATTACGGCCTCATAATGCATGTTGTTTCCCCTGAATTTTATGTTTCCGGCGAGCCCAACTCATTAAAAACTTGCTGGACTAATGTATCCGCCTGTTTGTGGTCAAGTATCCGGTTAAAGAAGGCTTCAAAGAGCTTCGCCTTAAGGTCTTTAATATATCTTTCGTATTCGTCAATAGATTTAATTATAACCTCTTTTTGTTTCGGTATTTTTACAATAAAACTGTCAGGCTTCCGCGAATAGACGATAAATTTTGCCTCGTCTTGGTTTTCAGCCTCGTATCTGAAACCACCCTCCGAGATTATTTCCTGCTTGCCCATAAAATAAGAGCCGAGCTTTAAGGGTTCGTTAGGGACTGAGATTTCTTTTACATCCTTTAAATATCGCGAATCTATAAATTCTTCAGGAAATCTCTTTGGTCCTTCGGGGATAATCTCCTCAATAATCTGCTTTTTTAGCTCTTCGATGTTTTTCAGGGTCTTTGCATTCTTTATTTTCGTGCGGGATTTTCCGAGGTCAAGCCTTTCTCCGACCATATTGGTAAGCCCCTCGTAAAGAGGCTTTAAATATTTCTTTGGGTCAAGGCCGAGAGCCTCAAAGACTGCGCTGTCAAGGGCCTGCCTGTCCTTCATTTTGACTTCTTCAAAAATGGGCTTAATGGGGCGGGTGAGGAGCTTGTCAAAGGCTTTAAGAATTTTCTTTTTTGTGTCAGAATTTATTTTCTTGAGATTAGGAGTTAATAAGTCCTCAACTTCATAAACTGCTGCTTTTAACACTCCTTCACCTAAAGAGTGGAAGCCTATTAATTCTCTCTGTATGTTTACAATGCTTGAATTTAATACAGCAATAAGCAATCTATTGTCTTTTTTGTTTTTTGAAGTAATACCATAAAACTTATCTGTCTCATAAACTTTGGCAGAGTTGAACATTACCCTATAAGAATCATAATACATTTCCGGCCAAAAACCATCTGCAACTTCTCTCTTTCCGAGGTCATACCAATATTTTCTCCCTTGAACAGACGGGACTTCTGTCCATGGTGTCCCATTTTTAGTTACTTGTTTCTCACCCCATTTAATATAGGAGTATATGCCTCGATATTTAATAAGAGTCTTAATATCATTTCTGCACAGTACCATCCTATGTTTTAAATTTTCGGGGGTTATTGCAATTCCAAACGCTTCCTTAGGGGTTCTAATTATTGGAGATAGAAACTTATCTTCAATTTTCCAGTGCTTTATTTCGTCTTTTGTCAAAAAGAAAAATTTCGTAATCCCGGGTTTAATCCCAAACCTCACATCTGCTATTTCCTTTAATGGCACAAGCCTATCTTTACACTTCTCAAATATCTCGAAATAAATCTCCGGCGCTCTTAAATACTGCCCCCATTTAACGGTCTTGCCTGCACTCTCAACCTCTTTGAGAAGATTGTTTTGTTTTATAACCCTTATCCTGAAATTCTCATCCTCATAACATGCAAGTTTTTCCAGGGTGTTTGTAATTTTTGCACCTCTAAGTTTATAGTGCTCGGAGCCTGCATGTTCGATTGAATGCATCAGCCTGTCAAGCCCCAGCCACCTTTCCATCGGAAGCTTTATGTCCCACGGGATAAGCTCTTTGAGCCTCTTTTTGATTTTCACGAACTTGACATTGTTTTCATCCCTTTGCTCGTTATCCTTGCACCGCTCGAGGACTGTAACAATCGTATTTACTGCGGCTTCTTCAAACCACGGCTCGCAACGGGATTCAAGTATCGCAACTATCTTAAAGTTCTTAAGGAAAAACTTTTGAAGCTCATAACCGTAAGCAACATCAAGCCATGCGTTGGATGTTACAATGCCCATTCTGCCGGCATCTTTGAGATGCCTTGCCGTGTGAAAGAATAGATATGCGTAGATGTCCGCCTGTCCTGAAAGCCTTAAATCTCCGTTATCAAAAAGCTCTCTATAGTCTGCTTTCCAGTCCTCTGCGAGAACTTTTGTGAGCTTATCTTTATAACCCGGATTCCTTTTTTCAATTAGTTCCTGCCTGATATACGGGAAGTTTCCCACTATCGCATCAAACTCAGGCAGCTTTTCATCAATCATGAAATCAGACCCGCCTGTCGGCTTGGGCGGTGGGAACTTGAAAATATCCCCGGGCTTAACCTCAAAAAAGTCTTTTGAAATTATCCTCGGAAAGTTCGCATAGTCATCAATGTTTTGCCTGTAAAGGTTTATTGTTGCAAGCTCGGCGGGGAAATGGGCAACGTCAATTCCCCACAGTTGAGAAAGCAATTTCTTATGGTCTTTCTCTCCTGCATTCTTAAGCCTGTCATATGCCCTTATGATAAAAGTCCCCGTTCCGCATGTAGGGTCTAAGACCGTATCGGATTTGGTTCTCACGCAAAGGGCAAGTATCAAATCAACAAGATTTTCATTAGTAAAATACTGGCCGAGAGAGTGTCTTTCTTCATGGGGTATCAGTTTTTCAAAGACATTTCCGATAACATCGTGGGGCATATGGGAAAAGTTATATCTCTGGAGGTCGTCGAGGAGCTTTATCAATGGCTCGACCCCGCCCACGGGGAAAGGGACCGTGTCGGTGAAGTCTTCCTCGAATACTGCCTGATAATCAATTTGTCTTGCCATCTCGAAGTATTCTTTTAATTTTTCCGATACCCTTTTAGGGTCTCCGTGCAAGTCTAACTTCGGGATGTCGGAACGGAATCGTCTTAATGTGAGATAAAAAAGGATTTTGCCTAACAGCCTGTAAACAATCTGCCTTGAAACCGTATCAAAAAATGTCTCACCTTCTTCGTATCTTGCGATTCCCTGTTTAACAGCCCAGTTAAAAAGCCCGTCTTTAAATTTTGGGCTTTTTCCTATCTCGGATATCAGAGATTTATGCATGTATGGTTTGAGAGTTTTAACCGCCTCTGCGAGCTTATGAACGAAGAAAACAGAGTCTACATCTATTAAGTGGAGGTGACCTTCACGATAAAGTGTGGAGAGGTCATTCAATATCTCTTTTGCCTTTGCCCTTAAAAGCTCTTTTTTAAAGCCCACCCAGAGGTCGTCAGGGCTTGCTATACGGTGAATAGGAGAATATGTCTTAAGCCTATGAATCCTTGTAACTTCTTCGTGCCATTGAGGCGTCCTCCAGATAACAGCTTCTTTCATGTTCCACGTCACGAAATAATCGGCATGCATTGCCCTTGCCTTCTCAGCCGCATTATTTAGTAATTCATGGTCGTCAACCGGAGTAATAGGCGTCTTTAGTTCCCATCCGCAAAATCCTTGATTAGCGGCTCTGTTAAGCCATATCTGGACATCCGGGAATTTTGTCGTTCCCTCGGATTTAACTCCGGCCTCTGATGAGGCGACTTCAAAGGGGTAAGAACCTTCCTTTAAGAACTCATTAAGCCAAGATATTACCTGGCTCATGAATTCACGCTCGTTGGATTTAATGTCCATGGTCTCTCATAAGGCCTCTTACTTTTTTTATTTTCCCCATAAGGAAACCCCTGATTTAAGGGCCGCCGCCGCCTGAACCTTGTCCAATGTCCATAAAGGGGCGTTCAGGCTTTTTGCCAGTGCGATATAAGAGGAGTCATAAAAAGGGATGTTGTGTTTCCTGCCGATAATAAACGCGTAATTTGCCCCTTTTATGAAATCTCCGTCATTAATCTTGAATTTCCAGAGCCGCTCTATGAGGGCCTCGCCGATTTTTTCCGGAATATCCCTCCTCCTCCATACGGCGTTTGCGGCCTCGAATTTCCAGAACGAGGGGGCATGAATTTCAGAGACGGCGTTAAGAACTTCTTCAACATCCTCGCTTCCCTCCTCCGCGAGAAAAAAAGCGCATAGCACGCTGGCGTCTACCACGAGCTTATCCACGGTTCCTCATCTCCCTGATGATTTTAGCCGCAGTGCCTTTGGGCGCCTTGGGGACGTTTTTTAAGAGCGCTTTTACTTCGGTTAAAAGCCTTTTCCGGTCTTCCATATTTATCCTGTCTTCGATGGCCTTGCGCAAATAATCGCTCCAGTCCTCGGGGACTTCTTTCATCCTTTTTTTAATGTCTTCCGGCACTCTGAGGGCGACTATTTTCATGTCCTAATTTTACTTTTTGTTAAACAATATGTCAAACAATTCTACAGCTCCGGCCTTCTCTTATGCCAGTCCGTTGCCTGCTCGTATGCGTATGCAGCCTGAAGTATCGTCTGCTCGTGGAAATGTTTTCCAATGAGCTGTAGTCCGATAGGCAGGGAGGCGGCGCCTCCTTCCTGCGATGCAAACCCGCAGGGGACGGATATAGCGGGCACGCCTGCAAGGTTGACCGAGATTGTGAATATGTCGCTTAGATACATCTTAAGCGGGTCTTCGGTCTTCTCTCCCGCCTGAAACGCAACCTCGGGCGCTGTCGGAGTGGCTATAACATCCACTGTCTTAAACGCCTCCTCAAAATCCCTCTTTATAAGAGTCCTCACCTGCTGGGCCTTCCTGTAGTATGCCTCATAGTAACCGGACGACAGAGCGTATGTGCCGAGCATTATCCTCCGCTTGACCTCCGGGCCGAACCCCGCGGCCCTTGTATTCATGTACATGTCAATCAGGTCTTTGCCTTCCACCCTCAGGCCGTACTTGACGCCGTCGTATCTTGCAAGGTTTGACGAGGCCTCCGATGCGGCAAGCACATAGTATGTTGCAACAGCGTACTCGGTATGGGGGAGCGATACTTCTATGGGAATCGCTCCGAGGGATTCTAATTTACCGACGGCATCCCTTACGGCATTTTCCACCTTTCTGTCCATGCCCTCTATGAAGTACTCTTTAGGCACTCCTATCTTCAGCCCTTTTATATGCCTGCCCAATGAAGCAGTGAAATCCGGCACTGTAACCGGAGCGGAGGTTGAATCCAGAGGGTCGTGGCCTGAGATTATATTCATGAGCAAGGCCGAATCCCGCACGTTTTTCGTGATAGGCCCTATCTGGTCAAGCGAGGAGGCGAATGCTATAAGGCCGTAGCGGGAGACCCTCCCGTATGTGGGCTTAAGCCCGACCACCCCGCAGAGGGCCGCAGGCTGCCTTATCGAGCCTCCGGTGTCAGAGCCTAAGGCGGCAATGCACTCATCCGCTGCAACCGCAGCAGCAGAGCCTCCGCTACTGCCCCCCGGAATCCTGCTTAAGTCCCACGGGTTTTTCGTCGTGTGGAATGCCGAGTTCTCTGTGGAGGAGCCCATTGCAAACTCATCGAGGTTCGTTTTTCCCGCAAGCACATAGCCCCTGAGCCTTGATGTGGCTGTGCCTTCATAGGGTGGGATGAAGTTCTCAAGCATCCTTGACGAGCAGGTGGTGCGGATGCCCTTTGTGCACATATTGTCTTTTATCGCCAGAGGGATTCCGCTTAAGATTGTGTTTTCAGCGAGCGCATCATCAAGCATGTCGTATGCCCTGTCCTTTGTGACGGTTACGAATGCCTTGACCTTCTCCTCAACGCTCGCGATGCGGCTGAATACGGAATCGAGAACATCTTTTGGGGAGACCTCTTTTTTATCGAGAAGCTCCCGTATCTCGTGTATGCCAAGTCTGAAAAGCTCCAAAAAACACTCTCCTTTAAGGCGGCCTCTCCGGAGCGCTTTCCCCGCTAAAACCGCGCCACTGCCTCTTTAATCCTGCCAATCCCCTTTTTGATTTCATCAAGCGATGTGGCATAAGATAGCCTGATGTGGTTGTCGTCGCCGAATGCGCTTCCCGGAACGAGCGCTACTTTGGCCTCCTCAAGGAGATGGAGGGCAAGGTCGTCGGAGGATTTTATCCTGCCCTTATAAAGCCCTGAGACGTTAGGGAAGGCATAGAATGCGCCTGTGGGCGTAAGGCATTTCACCCCTGCTATGGAGTTAAGCCCGCTTATGAGGAACTTCCTTCTAACGTCGAACTCCCTAAGCATCTTTTCTATGAAGTCCTGAGGGCCGTTTAATGCCTCAACCGACGCCCACTGGGTTATGGAGGAGGGGTTGGACGTGGACTGGCTCTGGATGTTCGTCATGGCCTTTATGATGTCCTTTGGGCCTGCTGTAAATCCGACCCTCCAGCCTGTCATGGCATAGGACTTGGAGAGGCCGTTTACGACAAGGGTTTTTTCCTTCATCTCATCGCTTAAAGACGCAATGCTTGTGTGCCTTTGGCCGTCATAGAGCAGTTTTTCGTATATCTCGTCGGACACCACATAGATGCCGTGTCTGAGGGCTATCTCGGCTATGTCCTTGAGCGTCTTTTCGTCGTAAGTAAGCCCCGTGGGGTTTGAAGGCGAATTAAGTATCAGGGCCTTTGTCTTCTTTGTGATATGCGCCTCAAGCGCATTCGGCTTGAGCATGAAGGAGTCGCTTTCATGGGTCTTTACGAACACCGGCACTGCATCGTTCAAGAGGGTCTGGTCAGGATACGAGACCCAGTAGGGGGCTGGGATTACAACCTCGTCCCCGGGGCTGAGGATGGCCTGCGCAATGTTATAGAGGCTGTGCTTTGCCCCGCAGGAGACTATTATCTCCTCTCTGGAGTAATCGAGGCTGTTGTCCCTTCTGAATTTTTCGATTATCGCGTCTTTAAGCGGGTCTATCCCGCCGACAGGGGTGTATTTTGTTTTGCCCTCACGGATAGCCTTTATCGCCGCCTCTTTTATGTTCTCAGGCGTATCAAAGTCCGGCTCGCCCACCCCGAAGTTGACGACATCCACGCCCTGGGCCTTCATGGCCTTTGCCTTTGCGTCCATCGCAAGCGTCGGTGAAGGCTTAATCCTTTTTGCGCGTTCGGAAATCATGTAAAACCCCCTGTGTATCCCTTATCCGCCCCTATCCGTTAATAGGGTCAATAGGGTTATAATTTTACCATAAACCTGATTTTTAATCCCCCTGTTTCCCCTTTGCCAAAGCGGGGCTTGAGGAGATTTTCTCTTTCGTCACTCTCCGGCCTGACCGGGGAATCCATCTTTTTTCTGCCGCACTTTTCAGCCTCCCTGCTTTAATTTGAGGGGGGAGGAGAGGGGGCTATTCCGTTGGCGACCGGAAGGCCAACTGTCAACACAATTCTCGACTAGGGCACTTAACTTTTTCATATAGTATTTCCTAAAAAGCGGATAATTTTTCTTTTTAATGCATTTATTTTTTCTCTTTTTATAGCACACTGCCAAACAACAAAATACTTCCAACCAGCTTTATTCAGAAATATATAATTCGCTTTGTCGCGTCTCATATTGCTACTGATCTTACCTTCCCAAAAGGCACGATTAGTTCCAGGCAAGGCTGAACGCTTGCAGCCTTTATGTCCATGCCAAAAACAACCATTAACAAAAATGACTTTTTTATATTTCGGAAACACAATATCAGGCGTTCCTGGTAAATTTTTACGATGCAAACGAAAACGAAAGCCAAGTGCGAATATCATTTTTCTGATAAACAGTTCTTGCTGTGAATTTTTTGGGCCTATTTCCCTCATTATCGCAGCGCGTTTCTTGGGGGGGAAAATATCAGCCATTATATTGTTTTATATGGTTTAAAATATGAGTTGCCTGTATACTGCTAAATTTCGGGGGCAAGGCATTTCCTATCAACAAAGCAAGTTCCGCTTTTGATATAGATAGTGGAAATTTATATCTTTTGGGAAAGGTCTGAAGTAATGCTGCCTCGCGCGGCGTTATAACTCTATCTTCTTCAGGATGCAAAAATCTTCCTTTAGAAGGATTTAAACAACCACTGGTTATAGTTGAAGAATGCCTATCCCAATGCAAACGCCCGTAAATGTCATTAAAGCCCACCATGGGTTTTTTATGGCAGTATAACTGGTACTTTTCAGGCAGATCTTTCCTGCTTCCCCCGTTACGCGGAATCAATGTTATTAATTTTTGTATTCCTGCTGTATGCTTGGGAAGAATCTTATGTAACGCATCGTTTGAAGTTTCAACGGACTCTAAACGTCCTATCGTTTGCTTAACAGTTTTTTTTATATTCGGTGCAGGAGCTATTTTAATGTTACCTAACCTAGAGCCGACTAAAACCAATCGTTTGCGGCGTTGAGGGACGCCGTAATGTGCGATATCTATTATTTGATAATCAATAAAATAGCCCAAATTTCTCAGGTCATGTACTATCCCATGGAAAAGGTCATAGTCTTTAATGCCGGGAACATTCTCAAGCATAATAGTTAGCGGCCTTAATGCTTTAACAAAACGAAGATATTGTAAAATCAATCTGTTCCTATTATCTATTGCAGGTATTTTTCTATTGAGGCGTCGAACTGAAGAAAATCCTTGGCACGGAGGGCATCCGGCAAGTAGATAAAGAGAATTGCCGCTTAAAGGTTTTTTCAAGGCTTCGGTTCTGACGTTACGTATATCTTTATTTATAACGACTGTATTTAAATGGTTAGAGCGATAGCATTCAGCCGATGTCCTATCCATTTCAACAGCTGCAACAACATGAAAGCCAGACTTGCGCAGACCTTCCGAAAGACCGCCGCAGCCTGAAAATAAATCAATAGCGGCGTATGTTTTAAAACGAGCCTTACCCATAATTAGCGGTTAAAGCTAAATGCCAAAACATAGTTGCCTTCCGAGAACCTGAGTTGTGGCCACCAAATCTCAACTTCTCCTTTTGAATTTGCGTTTTGTCTATACATAAAAAGGGTCGGCGCATCCTTTGGAGCCAAACTTTCTTCGCCGCCAGATAAAATTCCTTGTGTTTCGTGACGTACGGTCATTAATGCCCTTCCACGTCTAACTACTAAGTATCCTCTATCACCTTGCAAGGACTTAATTTTCTCAAGGGCTGTTTTGATTGTTCGCAAGTCCCACAGTTCAAGACCATGTTTAGAATCGGGGATACACTTGTCTAATAATTCTATAAGGAAATCTATAGCTACTTCACGGTAACTATCCACATCGTTAAAATCTGCTAACTTATTATCTATCCAGTCTGTATTTTCTTTCATTTCTGGAGTACGTAAAGGATATGCCGGATTATAACTCCTACCAGCGACATACATTCCCAGAGAATTAGGATCTAATACATTCCTTCTTGTTGCCTCTAGCGGAGAAGAGATGTATAGCCCCTCGAATTTCCCTTCAGGATATTTCATCACCAATTCTCGGAGTGCACTTTCCATTTGATGAATCAGTCTAAAATGCTCAGCTAATCTTTCAGGTAAAAACAATCTGGTTATGCCCAAATCGCTTTCACGGTAGCCGTACATTCTGGCATGTTGAAGTACTGTATCTGCATTAGGTTTTTTTGGGTTTCTCCCGTAATAGCTGACTATCAAATTTTTTATGGTAACGCCGCGCCCGAGCTTATTTCCGCCTACAAATATGTTATATGCAGAATCAAGCGTAATTTCTTCATTGGAGGATGCATTGATCAATTTTATGTTAGCACCGCGAAGATAAAATTTAATACGCTCAACAACAACTTCAAATTCCGGTAGTCCACTTTGAGTCTCGGCTATATCGTCATATGCATCGCGTAACCGCTTATATTCTTTATGAGAGGGATTCTGTAAAATATTATACGTTTCTTCTTTGAAACGATCGATTAAACTTACGATATGTCTATGATCTGTCCTATTGATACTTACATGACAAAGGAAAGCATAACCAGCGCCTTTTTTTAATATAATTCCGGCAGTTGCACCAACTAAAAAAGTATACAATGCAGTTTTTAATCCCATGGGAACTATGCCAGAAGGAGATGGCTGATAAGTAGTCCGCAATTGTTCTACTTCATCAATGTCTACAGTTCTCAGTAATATAGATTGGTCGCCAAAAAATTTTTCCCCGCCGACATATCCGTAGCCCGGCTGACTCAAAACGGTAAAAGAGGGCCTGTAACGATGGTCTGGTCTTTGAAGAAATAAGGCCTGCGGCGTTGCAGTTACTTGCAGATATGTATTGACACTAAAAAAATTCCGAAAATTTGTAATAACCTCATTAATTCTGCTGATTTGATCCCCGCCTTTACTGGTTAATGTATTCAGGCTTGCTTGGTCAGCCTCGTCATCAATAATCATTGCAGAAAAACTGCGCGCCCGCACACCTTTGAATGCCTCAAGCAAACTATTTAACTTGCTCCCATTTTTTGAACAAACAATAACAAACGGCGGTGTTTGCAACTGACTTTTGAATCTTTGCGCATCCTTCCAGTCATTTTTACCAAGAACATTCAAGCCACGCAATGCATTGCGAATACGCCTTAAGGTTTGCTCGTAAAGTAGATCAATGTCAGAGGTTAGAATAACGACACATTGGAAGCCATTGTCAGCAGCCATTGCGGCAACAACTGTGATTATGCTTGTTTTCCCGCTTTGAATCAGCCCGTAAAGCAAGCCATCGCTAGGTTGCTCCGGGGGCCCCGCAATCGGATCGACTGAACGCTCAATTATTTGAAAAGCCTTTTCTTTGATAGCGTCTAAAGAATCAGGCGCTCTTATCTCAGTTTGTAAAACATTTATGACCTCAAGCGTGTGTTGTCCATCAGTGATAATTTTCCTTTTTATTGCTGTAGTCAAAATAATTTACTCCAAAATAAAAACTGGATTAAATATTATTGAAGGCCACTGCTGGGAAGAAACTTTTCTCTTCAGCACTCCGATAGAACCTGCAACACTATAGTATTTGTTGAAATTTCGGCGGGCTGAAATCCAGCCAGCACTATCGCCTAAAATGTCATTGCCGTCTTTCCATGAAATTGCACAAATTCCATCACCTGCACAAATAAGTGCAATAATACTCTTTTTATAAATTTCGGCAACTGCATTTAGACGCTCTATTTCAGCTTGGCTTAAAGTGAACCTCCAAGGTGAACGGTTTTTGGTTGTATATTTAAAAAAAATGTAGGCTTCCTCATTTATTAAATATCCATTGTCATATTTTTTAATTGTTTTAAAATCTTGATATTCGAGTAATCGAACAATAGCCGCGCCATGATAAAATTCTTGTTTATCTATCATGGATAAAAATAGCACGCTATTACAAAGGGTGTCAACTATGCAATGTCATAAATAAGTAGTTATTTGTAAAATACACTCAGCCACCCCCCCCCCACTGTCCTCGTTTGGCTGAACCAGTTCGGGTAGACCAGTTCCTTAACACTGTAATATATTAACCGCAGGAGGACACGGAGGTGCGGAGAAAAAAATGGATTCCCCGGACAAGCCGGACAATGACGACAGAGAAAATCTCACCCTCGCCCTCTATGAGCCGTGGCTCACGAGCCATAGGCCTCTTTGTTAAAGAGGGGATAAATGGTAGACCGCAGGAGGAGATATTATTCCCCCTTTGGCAAAGGGGGATGGAGGGGGAGTTTAGGAATAAAGAGGGGATAAACAGTTCAAAGTGAGGTTTAAAAAGGTGCTGGTTTGTAAACCAAATGTAAACTTATTAAACTTTGGATTGAATAAAATCAATGGGTTACGGCCATACCCCCCCCCTCCCCCCTTAAATTAAAGCAAGGAGACTGAAAAGTGCAGCAGAAAAAGGACTGGATTCCGCATCAAGTGCGGAATGACGGAGAGGGAGAATAAAAGACGGCTCGTGAAAGACGACTCGTGAAAGTTGACCTTGACCGCACTTGCGGCCGGAATCTATAATAAAAAGTCGTGGGAATTCTTGAGTGCATAGGCAACACACCCCTTTCAGCCATAGAGGGCATTAACCCCAACCCCAATGTGAAGCTCTTTGCCAAGCTTGAGGGCAACAACCCCGGAGGTTCGGTAAAAGACCGCATAGCCCTCTACATGGTAGAGCAGGCTGAAAAGGAGGGCCGCCTTACAAGGGACAGGGTGATACTTGAGGCAACTTCCGGCAACACCGGCATAGGGCTTGCGATGGTTGCGGCGGCAAAGGGCTACAGGGTGAAGCTCACAATGCCCGCATGCGTGAGCATTGAGCGAAGGAGGGTGCTCGAGGCCTTCGGCGCGGAGCTTATCATCAGCCCTTCCGAGGAGGGCACGGACGGCGCAATAAGGCTGGCCCACAAGATACTCTCAGAGGATTCCGGCAAGTACTTCATGCCCAACCAGTTTGACAACCCTGCAAACATCCTTGCGCATTACGAGACCACAGGCAGGGAGATTATAGAGCAGACCGGAGGACGCATAACCCACTTTGTGGCAGGCATGGGCACATCAGGCACCCTGATGGGCGCGGGCAGGAGGCTCAAGGAGTTCAATAAAGACATAAAGATAGTGGGCGTTGAGCCTGTCTTAGGTCACAGGGTGCAGGGCTTAAAGAACATGTCCGAGTCCATAGTCCCAAAGATATTCGACCCTTCAAGCCTTGACGAGCGGCACATAGTAAACGACGACGAGGCATTTGACACTACAAGAAAACTGGCCGTCCGTGAGGGGATATTCGCAGGCATGTCAAGCGGCGCGGCAATGTACATCGCCCTCAGAAAATCCAGCGAGCTTAAAGAAGGGCTTATCGTTGTCATCCTCCCTGACAGGGGAGACAGGTACCTGAGCACCGCGCTCTTTACCTCCATCTGCGGCAAGTGTCCGCCTTAAGGGGGTTACGAACCCCTGCGGGATGGGTTACGAACCCCGGCGGGATAGGTTACGAACCCTGAGTCAAATCTCCCCTTACAGGTATCACATAATACCCCGGTGAGACCTGATACTGCATAATCGCCCAGAGGAAGGGTTTTTCCTTAAATGAGGCATCCGGCATTATCTCTATTGTTAAATCAAGAACCCGCGCCTTAACATCCCCTTTGACCCTTGCATAAATGCCCTCCCCTTTAAGGCTGAAGGATGTTACGGAGAGCGAGCCGTCTTTGACCGTGAGCGCGGCCTTCGCGGCACGGAACAGGCTTAGAGGAACGGGGACGCCGGAAAACACCCTGTCTTTAAGCCGCGCGTCATCGAGCGAGAACCTTACCTCTCCGCTTCCGTCCCTTAAAGAAAGGTCTCCGGAGAGCGTGCCCCTCTCGACCACTCCGAGGGAGCTTAGGAAGGCTATGCCGGAGGCGTCCGCGGCATCTACCCTGACCGAGGCGGAGATGCCCTTTCTATGGAGGGTCGCTCTGCCCGCGAGCCTTCCGCCGGCAAGGTCTCCTTCAATCTCAAGGGAGACCTTTAAAAGAAGGAGAGGGAGAGGGTTTATCCTGCATGAGACATTTTCTATCGTTAGAATCTCTTTATCCTGCCTGATGAGAGTAATCTCATCGGCTCGGAAGTTGAAAAACCATCCCTTACTCAGTCCCCCGGCCTCTGCCGAGATGTCTCCCCTCGGAGTCTCGATGACATCCCTTAGAAGTCCCTCAGGCACTGCTATCAGCCATGCGCCGGATACGAGTATGGTCAGGCTCATACCGGCAGCGAGAATCCGCCAGAACCACTTCATTTGGGTTTAATCAAAGAGGCCGTTATCGTTATATTCAGAAGCGAGGGGTTATCAAACGATGTCTTGATGGTAGTCTTTTTTACGGTAATGAGCATGGGTGCGGTGTCGAACTTGTGGAATATGTTCACCATCTCGTTCATGCCGACCTTCTCTATCTGTATCTCAGCCTCTTCCTCCACAGAGTCCGCCAACTCCCTTTGTGCCGTTGGTTTTACCGATTTTAAGCTCTGCTTAAGCCCTATTGACTGAAAGACCTCATCCACAGCGGAAACTATGCCCTCCACTTTCGTAAGCGACTTCTTGCCCTCCACCGTATCAACCCTGCCCTTTAATGACTGGTATTCGTCCTTAAGCGCAATCAGTTCCTTCTGCCGTGCCTTGAGGTCCGTAACCTCCCTCTTAAGGGATGAGGAATAGTTAAAAAGCGCAATAGAGCCGGCTATAAAGGCCAGAGCGCAGGCAGCGGCTACGAGCATCCTGTTTTTGGGCATCAATCTTTTCTCCCCTTTGCGGTAATCGTAAATGCGGTCTTTGCCCCTGAGGGCTTTGCGTCCGAAATGCTTACCCCGGCGAGGAACCCCTCAAGCCCGTCTTTTATCCCCTGCACGTCGCTGAGCGTAGGGCATTCGCCCTTAAGCGCTATCCTCTCCTTGTCAGCGGATATCTCGGTAAAGGAGAGGCCCGGCTTTACGACCTTTGACAGCTTAAGCAGAAGCTCAAGCGGGCTGACCCCTGTTAATGACTGCTCCTTTTCCTTTAACTCCTTCATGTGGGCCTTCATCTGATAAAGCTCGTTGGTTATCTTCTTTTCTTCGGGGAAAACGCCTGTATATGTCTTCCTTATTCCGTCTTTGAGGGTTGTTATCTCCTTTTTTGCCGTAATAATCCTAAAGCCCGTGCCGAATATGAAAACCGAGACAATCAGGAGGCCCAGCCCTGCGGCAATCATCAGTGATTTTCGCGCCTTCTCGGTATCTACCCGGTAGGAGAATTCTCCCCTTCTGAGGTTTATAAAAGGGCCTGCAATTTCCTTTAACGCGGCATCCATGCGCTCCCCGTCCTCCATCCGGCACGGGGCAAGGAGCGCTTCGGCAAGCCCGTCTCCGGCTGAAGACGAGCCGACAACAGAGGCAAGCTCTATGGAAGTCACGGCCCGTGGGTCTATGCCGATGGCCTTGAACTTTTTAAGGGCAGTCCTTAAAACATCCTTTAAGACATATACGGCAATGACCCTGAACTTCCCGTTGCCCTTTCCAATGACAACAGCGTCTATGACAACGCTTTCCGAGCCTCCAATGATGATGCCGTCAAGTTCAAACGGGAGCACTTCCCTGATGCTGTCCATATTGTCAAAGGGAAGTTCAAGGATGCGGAAATTAAGGAGGCCCATGGGCAGGCTGAGATATGTCTCATCAATGTTCTGAAACGTCCTGTTTGTGCCGAATGAGCCGTCACCGCTTAAAGACAGGGGCACGGTTTCGCTTCCGCCTGAGCCCTTGTCTATTATATAAACCGAGCCTTCGCCTTCCTTATAATCTATAAACGCTACTTTTCCCATCCCATACACCTTATCACAGCCCTCATGTCTCCTTCCAGTATTTTACAACCTCGCCGAGGTCAACAACAGCCTCTATGGTCCTTTTTATATCCCCTGACACCGCAGTGGATATTATACGAAAAACAGAGCCTTTTACTGTTATTTTTCCCATGAGGTATATGCCTAAATCCCCCTCAAAACCCGCCACCTTGGAAATCTCCCCCGGGCTCTCAAAGCGCGTAACATCCCTGTACCCCACAACCCTTCCAGCCATCTCCCTGTCTATTCCCTCAGACAAAGACATAAGCACAAGGACATCGGCGCCGTTTATGTTTATCGCTCCGGAGCCGTATATCGTAATATAGGGCTGAAGCTTGGCGTAAGCCTCCCTGTCTATGCTCCTTATTAATAATATCTCATCAACGCTGTTAAGCGGGGCGTTTTTTGCCTCATCCTCTGAATCTGTAAGCCGCGGTTCGGAGTCCGGGTCTATCCAGTCGGCAACCCTGCCTGCAATGCCGGGGTCAAGCTCAAGCGCTCCAAGGAGTCGCATAAGGGAATCGTACGCCTCTTTGTTCAGCTTGCCGTTGGGGTAGATGACTGTGTTTATGTTGAACTTGGAGTTCTCGTCCTCGGCCCTGATGAGCACTGCCCCTCCGGCCTCAAGAGGGTTTTCGTAAGACAGCTCTATAAAACCCGGATAGGTGTATTTTCGGCCCTCTGCCTTCTCAGCTATGGTCTTTGCCGCCAGCCTCACGGCTGACCTTGAGGCAAGCGAAAGCCTCTGGCCTGCCTGCCAGTTGGCTAAAGAGCTTGTATTTATGTAAACCCCGTATGCGAACTCCACAACAAGAGCGGTTATTATTGCAATCACCATGAGCACAAGCACAAGCGCCATGCCCCCTCCATCCATCACGCGCCCTCGCCGCCTCCTGCCTGCCTTCACAGCAGCCTTCCTATCTTGGGCCGCAGGGTCTCATAGAGGGACAGCTCCCTTCCCTTAATCGAGACCGTAATGCTGACCCTTATTTCCTCAGGCACCCTTCCGGTCTCCCCGGCATCCCATGTCCTTACCCACCGGTCTCCGCTTTTTACCTCAACCGAAAACTCTCTGATGTCCTCCATGATTTCCGCCTCCTCGTCATCAAAAGGGCCGGGCCGGGCCGGCTTCACTTTCTTAAAAAGCACGAGCCTGCCGTCTGTTTCCTCGGCGTAGTAGGAGACCATAGAGAGGCCCGGTGAAAGCGGGGAAAAGCAGGAAAACGAAAACCTCGACGCCTGCTTCCCGTATATATCCCTGTCCTGCACTCTGAAGGCAGTATAATCGGCTGTCCTGCTGTAAGAGACTGCCTCAACCTCCCTGCCGATGGTATCGAGGGCCGTCCGCAGTTCGCGGAGCTTAAGAAGGGATTCGTCAACAGCCCCCATCGCCCTTTCGGAAAGGAAGAAGGTGCTGTAAAGGGCGCCTAAGATTATCGAAAGCAGGGTGACGGCAATAAGCACCTCTATGAGTGTAAAGCCTTTATTCTTCAGCCTCTCCAGCATCATCTGCTCCTTATAAGCTCTGTGAGTTTGATGCTCTCCGAGCCCCTTATAACCTTAACCGAGACCTCGGACAGGCCGGCAAACAGGGATGCATTTACCAGAGTTGCATAGCCGTATCCGGAGTAAGGCTCAGGGAATGTGCCTGTGGAAGGCTCGGGTTTTTCCTCCATCTCAGCCATCTTGTTTTTTGCCAGAAGGGAGGCTACTGTGACCGACTCGTGCCTTTCGGCAATGCCGAGGTGGTGGTTTAATGTATAAATAAGCGTGACAAGAAGGCTGCCCACAACGGCAAGCGCAATTATGATTTCCAAAAGTGTAAAGCCCCTGTTATTTCTCATCCCCGGTTATCTTCGTCCTTCCGCTTATGGGATTGAACTCCACGGTCATTGCGTTGTCGCCGTCTCTTAGATGCACTTTTAAATGTTCCTGAAACCCCATCGGCCCGGCAAAGACCTTAACCTCGCCCTCCCTGACCGTGCCCTTTGACTGCAAATAGAGGGCTGCGATGCTTTTGAACTTTTCAGTCCTTTTGCCCTCAGGGCCTTCCCAAAGCACAGCACCTGAGCCTATGTCAAACTTCACGGAATAGGTCTCCTTTGCCGCAACCGCGCTGTCGTTGAGGTACCTCAGCATGGAAGATATATTTCTTGCATCCGACCTGAGTTTCCTTTCCCCTGTCCCCCGGAAAGAGGGGAATGCCACGGCAGCCAGAAGCGAGATTATGAATATTACCGCTATAAGCTCAAGGAGGGTAAAACCACGGGCACGGCCGTCTGCAGGCGCTGCGTTACATGTCCCAATTCGCAATGTCTTTGTCTTTGCCGCTACCGCCCTCATTTCCGTCGGCGCCGTAGCTTATGATGTCGAAATCGCCGTTAAGCCCGGGCGATACGTAGACGTATGGATTCCCCCACGGGTCAAGCGGAATCTTCTTCTGCTCAAGATACCCCCCCTCCCCGTAGTTGCCGGGGATTTTGCCGGTTGAGGGTTTCTCTATGAGGGCCTCAAGCCCCTGTCCCGTGTCCGGGTAAAACCCGGTGTCAAGCTTAAAGAGCTTTAAGGCGGTCTCAAAATTCCTTATCTGAACCTTTGCCTCTGCAATGCGGGCATCGTCTGTTCTGCCTATAAGCTTTGGCGCGACAATAGCGGCAAGAAGGCTCAGGATAAAGACCACGATTATAAGCTCAAGCAGTGTAAAACCCGGGGCACGGCCCCCTGCGAAAGAGGCGCGGCCTTTTATTTTAAATTTCATTTTCCTCCGAGTCATAGGCATTTAATAATTATATCATTTTATCAGTTGGTTAAGCTGAAACAGCGGCAGAAGCACTGCCATGACTATAAAACCCACGGCAAGTCCCATAACCAGAATCATCCCCGGCTCAAGCAGGGAAAGCGCCCTCTGAACCCTCCGCGTAAACTCCTCTTCATAGGAATTGGCTGCGCTACCTAAGACCTCTGCCAGCCTGCCGCTCCTTTCCCCTGTTGAGATAAGCTGAAGGAGCACAGGAGGAAACCCTTCAAGGGACTGGGACAGCCTTGCGCCTTCCCCGACCCTTTTGGCAGCAGCCGAAACCCTAACCTCAAGAACCGTGTTTCCTATGGATTTGGCCGTAAGCTCAAGGGCCTTGAGCATCGGAAGCCCGGCCTTAAGCAGAAATCCGAGCGTGCGCGCAAACCGCGTGTAATAAAGGCTCTGGATGACATTGCCCGGCGCCCTGAGTTTTAAGGCGTCAACCTTCTGCCTGTGCCTTTCGTTCAGCCTCCTTGCCCCTGTTACAGCGCCCAGAAGCGCGATAATGACAAGCCACCAGTAGTTTAAGAAGAAGTTGCTTACCCCTATGAGGACTACCGTGATAAGGGGAAGGGCGCTCTTTGTGGTCTCAAAGATTTTCACTATTTTGGGTATGACGAACACAAAAAGAAACGCAAGGACTACAAACCCGACAGAGACCATGAATGCAGGATATGTCATGGCAGCCCGTATCCTTGCCTTTATTGCGGCCTCCTGCTCAAGGAAATCCGAAAGACTAAGAAGCACTTTGTCGAGGGCGCCGCTTTCCTCTCCTGCGGAAACGAGGTTCACATAAAATCCGGGGAAGACCTTCCCCTGCCCCTCAAGGCTCCTTGAGAGGCTCTCCCCCCCTGAGACCCTCTCCCTCACGTTTAAAAGCACATGCTTCCACCCGCCCTTGCTTTCTTCGGCCAAAGACCGCAAAGACTCTATCAAGGGCACCCCTGCTCCAAGCAGGGTTGCAAGCTGTCTTGTTACGTATGGCAGGAGAACGGCATCGGACCTTTTGAAAGCCCCGGCGCCCTTAGGGATATATTCAGAGACCTCTTTTGGGTAGACGCCCAATTCCCTGACATTTAAGACCGCCTCGGAAAGCCCGTCGGCCTCCACTGTGCCTGATGCGGAAGAGCCGTCAGGCTTATACCCTCTGTACTGGAAAATAGGCATGCCCTACGTTTCTTGGGCGTCTTTTTGCGTCACCCTCAAGACTTCCTCTAAAGTGGTGATGCCGGTTGCCACCTTCTCAAAGCCGTCAAGCCTCAGCGCCTTAAGGCCCTTTGAGACCGCAAAGCTTTTAATGCTTTGGGCGTCCGTCTTTTCGGTAATCATGTGCCTTATTTCGTCGTCCACGACAAGAAGCTCAAACACTCCGGTCCTTCCAAGATAACCCGAGCCTGCGCATTTCCCGCAGCCCTTTCCCCTCCAGACCTCCGGGACTGAGACGTATCTTGCCTCCTCCTCTGTCGGCCCGTGCGGTTCCTTGCAGTGCGGGCATATGACCCTGACGAGCCTCTGGGCGAGCACTCCTGCTATTGAGGAGGCCACAAGAAAAGGCTCAACGCCCATGTCCACAAGCCTTGTTACGGCAGCAGGCGCATCGTTTGTGTGCAGGGTGCTCAGGACGAGATGGCCCGTGAGGGATGCCTGAATCGCAATCTCCGCAGTCTCAAAATCCCGTATCTCGCCGACCATAATCACGTCCGGGTCCTGCCTTAAAATAGACCTCAGGCCGGAGGCGAATGTAAGGCCGATTTTGGGGTTGACCTGTATCTGGCCGATGCCCTTAATCTGGTACTCCACCGGGTCTTCGACTGTGAGGATGTTTTTTTCTTCCGTATGAATCCTGTTGAGCATCCCATAAAGGGTTGTGGTCTTTCCGCTTCCAGTGGGGCCTGTAACCAAAAGTATTCCGCTTGTCCTTGAAAGGAGTTCCTCAAGATGCCTTATGTCCTCTTTGTTGAGGCCCACTTCCCACAGCCCGATTATCCCCTGCTTCCTGTCAAGAAGCCTCAGCACCGCCCTTTCTCCGAAAGAGGTCGGGATTACCGAGACCCTGATGTCTATGTCCCTGCCGCCTATAAGGAGCCTGATCCTTCCGTCCTGAGGAAGCCTCTTCTCCCCTATGTCAAGGTTCGCCATGATTTTGACCCTGCTTATCAGGGCGTCCTGAATAATCTTGGGCGGGGACAGAACCCTGTGGAGCATGCCGTCCACCCTGAGCCTCACGTCAAGCTCCTTTTCATAAGGCTCTAAATGGATGTCGCTTGCCCTCTCCTTTACGGCCTGCTGAAGTATCGCATTTAGGAGCCGGATTATCGGGGCCTCCTCTGTAAGCTCAAGTATGTCTCTGGGCTTTTCAAACTCAGTGGCAAGAGAGGACAGGTCCTCTCCGGTTATGTTGCCCATGACCTCCTCTGCCGAGCCCACCTGTCCGTAGAACCTGTTTATCGCGTCTATGACGGCCCCTGGCGGGGCGGTGATTGGGGAGGGGTTAAGGCCGAAGTGTCCTGCGAGTTCCCTGAGGGCAAGCGCTCCCTTTCCGTTGGCAACTGCGGCAAGGAGGAGGCCGCCCTCCCTCCGGAGGGGCATGAGCGTGTTGCCCCTCGCAAAAGACAGCGGGACTTCTTTTACGAGGGAAAGCTCAACGTCCTCGTCTTTTATGGCATTGATGGTTTTTTCATTTTGCATCTTGAATATTTACTTTGTAATCAGGCTCTGCGTACTCCACCTCAGGCAGGGCCTGATACTCCTTTATCGCATCCTTTACCTTCTGCTTTTCCTTGAGTTTTATGTGGTAGACCTTAACGCCCTCCATGTATTTTATGATGGATGCGCCCTTTTTAAGGAGCAGGAGCATGGCATTGTCCTCGGAGACATTCTCTTTAAATTTTACCAGAAGCTCCCCCTCCGTGTACTGGTTGTTGGCCTTTGCAAATGCTAACTGCTTTTCGCTTGTAAGCTGTGCTATAGCCTCGGCCTCTTTGACTATGTGCGGAGTGATGAACAAAAGGAGGTTCGTCTTATTTTTCTTTACGCTTTTGGACTTAAAGAGCCACCCGATAAGGGGGATGTCCCCAAGGAAAGGCACCTTTGCGACTGATTCATCGGCTCTTTCCTGCATAAGCCCTCCTATGACTACGGTCTGCTTGTCCTTAACAGCCACGAAGGTCTTTGTGGAGCGTTTTGTCGTTGTCGGGCCTACGTTTATTATTATATTCGGGTTTACTTCCTGCTTCACGGACGATATCTCCTGATATATGTCCAACTTCACGTAATCGCCTTCAGTAATCTGAGGGGTGATTCTCAGGGTTATGCCCACGTCCTTTCTTTCTATGTTATTAAATAGCTGGCTGGTGCCTGTTGTGATTTCTCTTTTTGAGACGAACGGCACGTTTTCGCCGACGATTATCTCGGCCTCCTTGTTGTCGGATGTAAGGATTTGAGGGCTGGAGAGCACGTTGACCACCCCCTTGAACTCGTTAAGGCTGAATAGGGCGGCAAGACCCGGCACCTTCATGTCGCCTGTTGCGCCGAGCGAGACGAATGAGGAGGGCACTGTGAAGTAGTTTCCAAGGCCGCCCATCGTAAGGCCTTGAAGCCCGCTCAGTATCTGTCCCATTGTCGTCTGGTCCACCTGCCCGACCCCTCCTATTAAAGCGGGTTCGCCTTTGCGCGTGGCCGCGGCCCGCCACTTGGTGCCGAGGTCTATGGCCTTATCTATGGAGACCTCGACTATCATCGCCTCTACAAACACCTGTTTCCTTCTTTTGTCAAGCTGCCTGATGACCTCCTCAATGCTCTGGTAGTCTCCGGGAGAGGCGACTATGACGAGGGAGTTTGTGGCCTTGTCCGCTGTAATGCTTATGCCCTTGGCCGCCTCAAACGGCGCTGCTCCCGGCGCGGGCTGCCCGCCCCCGAGCATCCCCTTAATGACATTTGCGAGTTCCGAGGCATCGGCGTTTTCTAAGAAATAGACATTAATCCTTCCCTGCGCCTCAGGCGGGGGCACATCCAGTATCAAGACAAGCCCTTTCATCGCCTCCCGCGTGAGCTGGTCTCCGAAAAGTATGAGCGCATTGAGCCTTGAATCCGGCATCACCTTCCCTGCGGTCGCAGGCGGCTGCCCGGGCCGGGGCTTAAGCCCCTCGGCTATGACCTTTGCAACCGTGTCCGCGCTTGAATACTTAAGGAATATTATCTCCGGCTCCTCTTTGACAGACGGCTGGTCTATGGCCTCAAGGATGAAGAGCAGCTTTTCTATGTTTAGCCCTGAATCTATCACAAGGAGCATGTTGCCCGGGCCGAAGGCGGATATGTGGCCGTCCTTTGAGACCACAGGCTGAAGAAACCGCAGGGCGTCGTCAGGGGAGATGTGTTTTATGGGGATGAGCCTTGCCATGTAGCTCTCATTGACCGGCGTCCTCTCCGTGGAGACTGCTAACCCGCTCTGCCTTGCCTGCGCCGAAGGGACGATTTTATATGCGTCCACCCCTGAGGGGATGACGGTAAACCCCTTAAGCTCAAGCACGGAGGTAAAAAGGCTGAAGGCGTCCTTGGTAGAGAGCTTCCCCGGCGCTATTATGGTTATCTTGCCCTTTACGCGCTCGTCGAATATGAAGTTTTTCCCTGTAATCCCGCTTATGAATTTCGTTATCGTGGAAAGCTCTATGTCCACGAAATTGAATGCGACCCTATCCTCCTGCTGGGCGGCGGACGATACGCCGGACGGTAAAAGCAGGCAGACGGACATGACGACAAGCGCCAGGGGGTTAAAAAATTTCATCTTCTAAATATATATTATACGCACGGTCAGGTCAAGGCTTGACGCCCAAATCGTCAAGCCAAAACCATTGTTGGGGTCTGCGACATAAAAGTGGGCTTTGTAAATTTACCGGATATTGCTTTATTTGTCATACCCCGACTTGATCGGGGTATCCAGAGACATAACTATGTAAAAAACAAGAAAATTACTGGATTCTCTCCTGCGAGCCAGTGGCCGGTCAAGTCTATGACCCGTGGGTCACGACCCATAGGGCCGGAGAATGACGAGAACTCTTGTCAATACTG
>JAUXOF010000046.1 GCA_030682405.1 Thermodesulfovibrionales bacterium | reverse complement strand
GTCACAAATCAATAGGATGTAGGGGTTCGGTCAAGCCAAAGTAGAAATGTCCTATTTGGCAGTTAATATGCGTTTTCCCACCGGTGTTTCATAAACTGTCAACGCTTTTCTAAACCAGGGCATTTGATATTTATGACTTCTGGTTTTTCATGGTATAATCGAGCATAGAAAAGAGGAGGTTGAAAATTAGTCATGACCCAGGCCGATGTCATTGATTTTTTAAAGTCCCATAAATCGGAGTTTAAAGAGCGGCTCGGAGTTATAAGCATAGGGCTATTCGGAAGTTATGCAAGGGGCGACGCCCGCGATGACAGCGACATCGATATCGCCGTGGAACTTTATGACGACCAGAGGGCCGACAACTTCTTCAGGCTCCTGCATTTCCTCGAAGATAACCTTCACAAGAAGATTGATCTCGGCGTCGAGTCCACGTTAAAACCTTCCGTTACCGAAAGGGTTAAACAAGAAATCATTTATGTCTAAACGGCCCGATGCGCTTTATTTGCAGGACATGCTTAATTCAATCGAAGCCATAGAGGATTTTGTCCGTGGTTACGATTACGATTTTTTCATTCTGGAGAGGAAAACCATTTCGGCGACAGTGAGAGAGCTTGAGGTCATAGGCGAAGCGGCCTCTCGAATTTCGGACGATATTAAAGCGCGCTCTTTGGAAATCGACTGGAGGACTATCAAGGATTTTCGGAATATCCTATCACACGAATATTTCGGCATTGACTATAAAATCGTCTGGCAAATCGTTACGAATAAATTACCGCCTCTAAAGGGCAAGCTCATTCAACTTTTAGAGTCAATCAAAGCCGCGCCCTCTTAATTCGTAATATTTTCCGGGTTTATGAAATATGCCCCATCGCTCGAATAATCCCATCCATTGGGCCTTAAGGACTTTCTATGATGGATGTCGGGGTCGTATCGCACGGCTAATATCATTAAAGGACAGGGCTTTAAGTTTGGCAAGGTCGGAAAGCGCGGTGCCCCAGTTATAGTAAGCCTCGTGTTTTTGTCCATGATTTTTAGCCAAGCCGGGCAGGGTTGAAAAGATTTTTACGGCTTCTTCTAATTTGCCGCCCCGCGCAAGTTCTATCGCTTTTTCATTCTGTTCTTTATAATGTAGTTCGTCCATATCGGTTGTAATTTACAATGTTTAATAAGGTTATTTCAAGGCGGTACAGCCGGCGGCACAGCCGGATGCGGAACTCCTCAGATAGCCGGGTTCCTGAGATGGCATGCGACCTGCCTTCCTTTGTATTGCCTCAGCTCCGGGACAACCCTCTCGCATGGCTCAAACCTCCTATGGCATCTCGGATGAAAAGGGCATCCTGAGGGGATGTTTATGGGGCTTGGAACCTCGCCCTTAAGCTCCGGTTTCTTTCTGCCATCGGCCTTTATAGAGGGCGCAGAGGAAAGCAGGATTTCGGTATAGGGATGGAGAGGACTGCCGAAGAGGTCTTCCGTCTTTGAAACCTCCACTATCTTTCCGAGATACATCACAGCCACCTCGTCGCTGAGGTATTCTACGACCCTGAGGTCGTGGCTTATGAAGACGAACGAGATTCCTGTCCGCTCCTTAAGCTCAAGGAGCAGGTTAAGAATCTGGGCCTGAATGGATACGTCAAGCGCGGAAAGCGGCTCATCGGCCACTATGACCTCGGGCGAGACGGCAAGCGCCCTTGCAATGCATATCCTCTGCCTCTGGCCGCCGCTGAACTCGTGCGGGTAGGAGTCAAGGACGTCGCCGAGCCCGACACTCTGGAGGAGTTCGGATACCCTGTCCTTAAGTTCCGCCCTGCCCGCAAGCCCGTGTATTTTAAGCGGCTCGGAGAGTGCGTCAAAGACCGTCATCCTTGGGTTCAGGGAGGCAAACGGGTCCTGAAAGATAATCTGCACGGACTTCCTGAACGCCTTAAGCGCCCCGCCTTTTAAGCCGAGGATGTTTTCCCCCCTGAAGCGTATCTCCCCTGCCGTCGGCGCGATGAGCCTGAGAAGAAGCCTTGCGACCGTGGACTTGCCGCAGCCGCTTTCTCCGACGAGCGCAAACACGCGGTTTTTATCAAGGCTGAAGTCTATTCCGTCAACCGCCTTGAGCGTTGCATGACGCATGGGCGATATGCTCACCGTGAAGTGCTTTTTGAGGGCCTTTACCTCTAAGAGGGCCATCTCATCTCCTCAGCCCTTATGCACCTTGAGAAGTGGCCCTCAGTGACCTGCCTTAAAGGAGGCTCATCCGCTTGGCACTCCGGCTTCATGAACCTGCACCTGTCCGAGAACTTGCACCCCGGAGGCAGCATCCCGGGCTTGGGCACAGAGCCAGGAATGGGCTTGAGCGCAACTCCCCTTTGGCCCGGCAGGGACTCCATAAGCCCGATTGTGTAGGGGTGTCTTGCGGCCGTGAATATCCCCTCCACAGGCGACTTCTCCACAAGCCTTCCGGCATACATGATTGCGACCTGCTTTGCGTTTTCCCTTATTATCCCAAGGTCATGGGTTATGAGGAGCACGGCCATGTTTCCGGATTCCATGAGTCCGTTCAGGAGCTCAAGTATCTGGGCCTCTATGGTCACGTCAAGGGCTGTAGTGGGCTCGTCCGCAATGAGCACCGCCGGGTTGCAGGCTATGGCCATGGCTATCATCACCCTCTGCCTCATCCCCCCGGACATCTGGTGCGGGTATTCCTTCATGCGCACATGAGGAGAGGGCATTCTTACGGCCTTGAGCAATTCGAGCGTCCTTTCGCGGGCCTCTTCCTTTGAGACCCTGAAATGGCTTGTGACTGCCTCTGCTATCTGATAGCCGACCCTGAGGACAGGGTTCAGAGATGTCATGGGCTCCTGAAACACCATGCCTATCTCCCTGCCCCTTATGTCCCTCATCTCCTCCGGGCCGAGCGAAAGGAGGTTTCTGCCCCTGAGGTTTACGACCCCGCCGGTCTTGAAGTTCTGAGGAAGGATGCCCATAATGGAGAGGGCGGTGAGGCTTTTTCCGCAGCCGCTTTCGCCTACGAGGCCGAACACCTCACCTTCGTTGAGTTGGAAGCTCAGGTCGCTTACCACCTCCACCGGTCTTGTCCTGAATGAGATGCTCAGTCCCTTGAGTTCAAGGAGGGACACTGCCTGTTATTCGTCCTTTTTAAGGAGATGGAGGAAGGACTTTGCCTCGCTGAGGTCGGGGTTTTGCTTAAGGGCGTCTTCCCATTCCTCGAAGGCAAGCCCGCTTAAGCCTTTCATGTAGTATGTCAGGCCTAACTGCACCCGTGCGGGCCAGTAATAGGGGTTTGCCTCTTTGGCCTTTGTAAAATGCTCAACCGCCTCGTCGTATAGCTCTTTGCTCCTGAGGGCGATGCCCAACTTCGTGTGGACATCGGCAAGGGTCGGCCTAAGCTTAAGGGCCTTTCTGTACTCCTCTATGGCCTCGTCGTAGAGGAAGAAATCGCAGTACGTGTTGCCGAGCCTGAAGTGCTCGTTTGCGAGCTTGCCCGCAACAAACGGGTCTATCCTCATCGGCGAGGATGCGGCTATCTGGGAGGCCTTGACAAAGACATCCTGCGCCTTGTCGAACTCGCCCATCTCGTTGTAGGTCACCGCAAGATTCAGAGACGCCTCCGTGTACTGGGGGTTGAGCTTCAGGGCCCTCGTTAAGTAGTTGACCGCGTCCTCACACCTGCCGTCAAGATTGGCTATGACTCCGAGCTTGTTCAGGACGTCCGCATAATCCGGACGAATCATTATGACCTCCTTGAGCATCCATTCGGCCTCCGCATACTTGCCTTTTTCGTAGAGCTCCCTGCCGTGCTCGTAGAGTTCCTTGAGGTTTTCCTTTGTCTTTTCGTCCATGAGAAAGTATAGAGGAAAAAGACTTGCACGGTCAAGGGCATTGGGACTATGTGATGTGCCACTGAGGGGTTGTGTATAATAAAATGTGATTAAATTCATCCGGATAATCCTTTTTGGTTTTTTGTTATTATCCCCCTCAGCCGCCTTACCGCTCTCCGGCAACGAGATTGCCTCCGCGCAAAAAGGCTTAAAAGACATGCCAGTAGGCGAGCGCATCGCCTACTGGGCGGAAAGATTCATAGGAGTTCCCTACGACCCGGACCCCCTCGGAGAATATGTGACCATGAGGGCGATAGTTGCGGACGAAAGGGCGGACTGCATGTACCTTACCTTCAGGGCGGCTGAACTCGGCCTCACAAACACGCCCTCGGATGCCGCAAGTGCGGCTCTCGGCATGCGGTTTGCGACAAAAGGAAGGCTCGCAGAGGACGGCAGCGTCATGAACTATGACGAGAGGTTTCAGTATGCAGAGGACATGATAGACAGCGGCAGGTGGGGAAGGGAGATTACAGGCGAATTAGGCAAGACCGTTGATATAGAAGGCTCAAGGGGGAGGGATAAGGTCTCCATAATCCCGAAATCCGGAATCCCCGGCTTGGTTGACGGCCTTATGAGCGGGGACATAGTATTTTTCATAAAGCAGCCTGAAAAAAGGGTTGTGGGCGAGATAGTCGGCCACCTCGGTATAATAAAGAGGGAGGGCAGGGACATCTACCTTATACATGCAAGCGGGAGTAAAAACAAAGGCGGAGAGGTAAGAAAAGTACTGTTCGGAGATTATGCGGATAAAATGCCCTTTTTAGGCATAAGGGTCGCGAGGTTTTACTAATCGAAACCATTTGACCTGTTCGCAGGGGCTTTGCCCCGGACGTCTGCGCCGCCCCCTACCTCCCGGATTGTTAATCGCCTCCGGCATTATTTATTTCTTCTCTGGAACTTGGTCTGCTTCCTGAGTTTTCTGTGCTTGTGCTTGCTCATCTTTTTCTTGCGCCACTTTACGACACTGCCCACTGAATCACCTCCTTTTTCCTGTTTTAATCTTTTTTAATCTTTACGGCCCATCCGTGTTTTCGCCTGTTCCATAAACGCCTCAAGCTGTATCAGGACGGTCGAGGACTCCGTCCCGTCGTAAGGGATGTTTATGGCCGGTATGCCGTACTGCCTGCTTATGCCCCTCATGAGGGCAGTAACGATAGTGCCGGGCATGCAGCCGAAGGGCATTGCATTTATGATGCCCGCAGCCCCTTTTTCGGCAAGGTCTACCGACTTGCCGATGCTGAGGACGGTCTCTCCCTCGAATGAGTCGTGCACATAAGGGGACGCCTTCTTCAGTATCTCCTTTGTGGAAGGCTCATGGGCCGTCTTAAGGAAGCCACTAAAACAAGCCGCATATCTTTGCTCTATCCTCTTTTGAAAGAACATCTTAAGGGAGATGTTAATCATAGCAGAGAAATCCTTATATAGCAATGCCCTGCGCCGGGCGGTATGGTTTACGTAATAGACCCACTCCTCCACCGGGGCAAGCCATGCCTCGCCCCCCAGCGCCTCTATCTTCCTTATGAGGTCCTCGTTTGAGAACCTGCTTGACCTGACGAATATCTCCCCCACGACCCCGATGAGCGGCCGCCTCTCCTTATGCCTCGGAAGGGCCTCAAATTCCCTTCCTGCCTCCCGGAGCACATCATCGGGCATGAGACTGCCGTTATGG
Organism: Thermodesulfovibrionales bacterium; assembly: GCA_030682405.1. GTDB lineage: Bacteria > Nitrospirota > Thermodesulfovibrionia > Thermodesulfovibrionales > JdFR-86 > JAUXOF01. Next base: position 28,092 of record JAUXOF010000046.1, on the reverse strand, counting down.
TCTCTCAGGGAAAGATAAAGCCTCTTAAGATATTCTCCGTAGAGCGCATCCGCAGAGCCGTTTTGCCTCTCATACGGCCTTGTCTCGTGCAGGCATTTATAGAGCAGTTCTATGGCGACTATGCCTTTCCACGAATCCGCAGGGAAGTTTTTGCCCGCCATTCCGAGGTCCCTGTAGAACTCGATATCCTGATTCGGCGCAAATATCGGGACATTGTCAAACCCTATGTCTTCAAGCACCTGCCTGTGGAAAACGTTATACTGGCCGAACCTGCACGGGCCTGTGCCTGAGGGCATGAAAAATGCCGATTCATCCGGCCTGAAATCAGAAGAAAAGACCTTCCTGAGCATATCCCCTGTGGTAACCGCGCAGGGGTAGCACTCCTTCCCTGAGACGTACTTCATGCCCAGTTCGGTTGTCTCCTTGTCCGGCTCTGGCAGCACGGAGGCAGGCACGCCCGAGCGCTCGAATGCGGCCTGAAGGGCAAACGCATGGTCTGACATGCGGGGGATATAGACTGTTTTTTGACGGATGGAGGATGATGCGGCCCTCTTTTTTGCTGCTGCTGCGGGCTTTATTGCCGAGTGGGCGCCGCCCCCGATGCTGTCTAAAAACGCCTCGCACCTTGTTATTGCTCCGGCATCCGCGCTGTGCTCGTCTATCTCTATATGGAGGAAGGGTTTGCCGCGGAGTTCCTTTTTGAAATACTTAAGTATGAAGGAGTCCGGGCCGCAGGAGAAATTTCCTATGTATATTGGATAGAGATTGGGGTGGCCTGCAATGAACCTTGCGGCCTTGAGTATCCTCTGGCCGGAACTCCAGTACATGTTCGGCCAGTCGTTGCTTATCAGCATATCCTCAAGGGGCAGAAAATCCATGGGTATGGAGAGCACTCCGAGGGCCGCCAGTTTCTCCGGTATCTCAAGGTTCATGCCCCGCTCAAACGCATTATACGCCCTGCCCACTATGACCACTGCCCTCTGCCCCTCGGCCAAGCCTGAGAGCGCATCCCTGCCTTTTTCCCTTATGGACGCCTCGAATTCAGCCTGTGCCTTTTGAGCCGCCTCCATAGCCTTTTGGACCTCCCGCCTGCCTATGCGGAATTGCTTAAACGCCCGCATAAGCTCTTTGGCCATATAACCCTTGCCCAATGCCTCGTTTATTACGGGTGTGACGGTCTTAATCCCGCTGAATGCGACCCTTGCGACATAGGGCATGGTCTGGGCGTACGGGCATGACGCGCCCTTGGGAAACTCATCCGTGCCTTTGTTCATGTTCACGAAGCTCGGTATAAAGAGGGCATCCACATTGCTGTCCATAAGGTGGGCTATGTGGCCGTGGGCGACCTTTTGAGGAAAGCACGCCTCGGAAAGCACGCTCTCAAGCCCCCTGCTTATAATCGCCCTGTTTGTATTAGGCGAGACCTCCACATTGAATCCGAGGGACTCAAGGAGCGTAACCCAATAGGGCAGTTGGTCGTGAAAAAAGAATATGCCGGGCAGGCCTATGGTAACCCCTTTTGATGAGTGAGCGCCTTCTTTTACCGAGGGGTTGGTAACCCCTTTTGCCGGGGCAGTGCAACCCCGCAGCCTCTCCTCCCTGAACGCAAAGAGGTCTGGAAGGCCGTTGTCAGCCCTTTTTCTTCTTATGTCGTATTTTTCGCACCTGCCGCCGTAAAGGAGACTGCCCTCTTCACCCTCTATCTTGACCCTGTTTATCTCGCAGACGTTCGGGCATCCCCTGCATTCAAACGACTTGACGGAATACTGCCTCTTTCCGAGCGAAAACCCCTTGAAAGTAGAAGGCGACCTGCCTTCCTTCATGTGCCTCATGGCAATCAAGGCCATTCCTATTGCGCCTGTGACATCGTGGTGCGGAGGCACGGTAACCGGACGACCGAGGTATTTTTCAAATGCGGCCACAACCGCCTTGTTGAAGGCGACGCCGCCCTGAAAGAATATGTTTTCCCCGATGGGCTTTCCGGCAACCACCCTGTTTATGTAGTTCTGCACTATGGAGTATGAAAGCCCTGAAAGGAGGTCATCTTTGCCTGCGCCCCTCTGGAGGTTGGCCATGAGGGAGTTTTCCATGAACACCGTGCACCTTTCTCCGAGCCTCAGGGGGTTTGAAGATGAAAAGGCGTGCCCGGCGAAATCGTCCTTTATGGAGATGCCGAGTTTTTCCGCCTGCTCCTCAAGAAAGGATCCCGTGCCTGCGGCGCACGCCTTGTTCATCTCAAAGTCCACTATCACTCCGTTGCGCAAGGAGATGTATTTTGAGTCCTGCCCGCCTATCTCAAATATCGTATCTACGTTTTTATTTATGAATGCGGCGGCTGTCGCCTGAGCCGTAATCTCGTTCTTGACGATATCCGCGCCCACGAAATCCGCTATCATGTACCTGCCCGAGCCTGTGGCGCCCACGCCCATTATGACGGTCGTGCCGCCGACCTCTTGGGCTATCTCGTCAAGTCCCTGCCTTACGGCCTCTATGGGCCTCCCTGCTGTCATGAGGTATCTTTTCGCAAGAAGCCTGCCGTCTTCGTCCGTCACCGCAAGGTTTGTGCTTATGGAGCCTATGTCTATGCCCATGTAAGCAGGGGTCTTTCCCCCGGCGGCAGGAGCGTAAAGCACGCCAGTGTCGGCCCCGTGCCTCTCGAAGAAGTCGTCGCCTGTCTCTGCAAGCGGCCTGTGGCCCTTGGCGTTGGCGCTGTCCCGCACCAAAAACTCCTCTATGGCCTTGAGGTCAAAACTATTGATTAAGCCCCTGTCCATTGCCTTGAGCGCCGCGCCCCATGCGCCCATGAGGGCGAAATCCTCGGGCACGAAAAGCTCCTTAAGCTCGAATACCTCTTTAAATGCCCTCACCATGCCCTTGTTAGCGGCAACCCCTCCCTGAAAAGAGACCGGCTCGGTCATCTGCCTGCCCCTTGATACCGTGCCCTTGAAGTTCCTTGCCACTGCAAAGCAAAGGCCTGCCACTATGTCCTCCATGGGCGTGGCTATCTGCTGAAGGTGTATCATGTCTGACTTTGCAAAGACGCTGCACCTTCCTGCTATGCGGGGCGGCTTTTTAGACTTAAGGGCCATCTCGCCGAACTCCTCTATCGAAAGCCTGAGCCTCTCTGCCTGCTGGTCCAGAAAAGAGCCTGTGCCTGCGGCGCAGACCGAGTTCATGGAGAAGTCTTTCACGCCCTTATCAAGCAGTATGAGCTTGGAGTCCTCGCCTCCGAGCTCTATGACGCTCTTTATGCGCGGGTGGAGCCTGCCTGTGGCATAGGCCTGCGCCACTATCTCGTTTACAGGCTCAAGCCCCAATAACGATGCTATGAGCCTGCCTGCAGAGCCTGTGACCGAGAGGGAAAACCCGTGCGCGCTTCCGGATGAACCATGAGGAGGCGAAACGCACGCGCGGAGCACCTCAAGGGCAACCCCGATTGGATGCCCTGAGTGTTTCCTGTAAAAGTCCGCAAGCTTCCTGCCGCCTGCGTCAATCACCACGGCCTTGACGCTGACAGAGCCTGCATCAAGACCGATGAATCTCATTTTTTGACCTCCGGATGCGTCTGACCCCACAGAGAAAGGATACCAAAATACCGCTTAATTCTCAATCGGCTTTCAAATAGTTCGTTTGATTTCAGCGCCTCAGGACAAAGGGCATTGACGGCGCAGGAAGGCTTTCCGGTCAATCCTCGGACACCTCGACCCTGTTCCTGCCTTTTTGCTTGGCAAGGTATAAGGCGTTATCCGCCCTGCCGATAATGTCCTCTCTGCTCATCCCTTCACGGTAGGACGAGACGCCGAGGCTTATCGTGACCTCTGTTTTTTCCTCAACCGACGTTCGTATCCTCTGGGCGGCTATTTGCGCCTCTCCTGCGCCTGTTCCGGGAAGGAGAATAAGAAACTCCTCCCCTCCGTACCGGACAGCAAAGTCCGACTTCCGCACAGCCTCCAGAATTATGCCTGCAATGCCTGCCAGCAGCTTGTCGCCTGAGCTGTGGCCGTATGTGTCGTTGTATTTTTTGAAAAAATCTATATCCAGCATGATGACGGAAAGCGGGGTTCCGTATCTCTTTGACACGGCAAGGCTCTTTTCAATATTAATCTCCATAAGCCGCCTGTTGGCAAGCCCTGTAAGCGGGTCATGAAGGGACAGGGTTTTTGTATCTTCATAGAGCCGCGCGTTCTCAATGGCCGTTGCTATCTGGCTGCCGAGGGAAAAGAGCATCCTGAGCTTCCTCTCTCCAATATCAAAGCCTGCCGGAAGGTACAGGTACAGGACGCCCACGACCCTGTCCATAGTTTTAAGGGGAACGACTATATGCCCGTGAGGGGTTATGTGGGGATAGGTGATTGTGTGTCTTTCGTCCTCTGCGGAATTCTTGGATATGACTATGTCCCCTGTCATTGCGGCAAGGCCGCAGAGACAGTCCCCGACCTTCATGTCCTTGTGCAGGCCGAGGAACTCCTCCGTGTGCCCCAGATGGGAGACGAGCCTCATCCTGTCGCCCTCGACAAAGAATATTCCGCCTTTGCGCTCCACATTGAACAACTTAAACCCTGTGATGGTGTTTAAGACGACGGAAAGGAGTTCGTCCATTTCTATCTTGCGGCTTACCGCCAAGGAGACCTCGTAGATGGCCGAAAGCTCGGCGTTCATCTCCTTAAGCTCCATGCTCTGCCTTAGGATTTTGTCCTCTGCCTGTTTTTGCCCCGCGATGGTCATTGCGGCCCTCGCAGAGGCTATGCCCACGGCGGTCAGAAGACCCAATACGGCGATAAGCAAAACCACATAGGAGCGCGACATGAGCAGGGCAAGTTTCTTCTTCTTCCCGGTTATGTCCATATAGATTTCAAACGCCCCTCTAAAGGCTCCGCCTCTCATCACAGGCACATAAGTCTCCACGACGTCAACGGTCATCGTCTGGCCTTCAAGCGTCAAGGCATCTTTTTTTACAACCTTTGCGTAGGTGTTGCCTTTGACCACGGTCTCATGGAAATACCTTTCCCTGTTTATGTGCCCCATGTCCTCCCTGTCGGTTGAATAGACGACCTCTCCTGTTCGAGAAAACACCTTAACCTTTACGATGTTGAAATCCCCCTTCATCTTTGCCACTTGGTGCGGAAAATCCGCAGGGAGCGTCTCTCTTTTAAGTTCAGACTCCTCAAGCAGCATGCCCGCAAGGTGGGTTGCTATGCGCACAGCCTCATCCTCTGCGGTTTCTGCTATCAAGCGGGAGACGGAGGGGGACATGAAAAAAAAGAAATATGCGGGCAGCGCAATCACCGCTGATAGGGACACGAGCAGGATGCCCTTTAAGAGGGTGAACTTAAACATGCCGCGCTCTAAACCCATGATGGAATTATAGCAAATGGGGCGGATTTAAAAAGACCATGACTTGCAAAAGTTCCTTGAGGCCTTAGGGAGAGGGGAGAAACCGGAGTGTTCTTCAGTGCCTTATTAATTTTTCCCGCAGCGCGGCGGCGCGGGAGGCGGCATGCTTGCCCATTTCGCCGCCGGGCGAGACCTTAAGCTGCAGGAGATACTCATCGTAGGCAGCGCTTGTGTCCTTGAGATTCTCATAGCATACACCGAGCACGCCGTGTATTTCCGTGTGCATAGGATATGCCTCGGCAAACGGGTTTAAGTACTGTACGGCCCTGCTGCAAATCTTTCCCTTGTAAAGGCTCATCCCCAAGAAATAGCTTGTGTTCATGTCCTCGGGGAAGACGGAGAATGCCCGATGAAGAAAGACCAGCGCATCGAGGTAGCTGCCCTTTAAATAGTGCAAAGTGCCTATGCCCTTCAGCGCCGGCTGGTAATCGGCATTAAGTTTCAATGCGGAGGTGAAATGCCTTTCCGCACCCTCATAGTCCTTTTTTTTGAGCATCATAAAGCCCATGAGGCTCAAAAAGGCCGGCTGCCCCTTGTCCTTGTCCGCGGCATCGAGGGCCAACGCCTCGGCCTCTCTGAGGTCCTTTCCGGCTGCCCTCACTGCCCTGTCGTAATATCCGGCATATATGCTGTTTACGGCCCTTAATTCCAAGAGCATCTCCTTAAACCTCTCACCTTCGGCCGCGTCTGCCGTAAGCTTGTAAGGCCCCCTCTCCTGTATCATGCGCTCTATCTCACCAGTCCCCGCAGACGCCCTCGGGTGCGCGGCAAACAGGGTTTCAATGGAAGCCTTTTCATCGTCAGCGGCTGAGGATTCAATGTAATCGCGGCGCGCGGCCTCGAATTTTCTGCAAGCGCTCACCGCTCCGGCAGTGTCGTACCCGAGATGCCTCATGTACGATATTGCCATGCCATCCGCCTCAAGCTCCTGCTGCTTTGTATATTTCAAAAGCGCGGTCGCACCCCCGACTGCCCCTGCGCTCAGGGCGGCTGCTGAATAGCCTTCATCCCATGCGCCGGTTTCCGCGGCTGCAAACCGTATCTGCTGGAGCATCCCGTAGGTCATCTGCCGTGCGGAGTGGTTTGCCGAGACATGGGCCATCTCGTGGCCCACGATAAAGACGAACTCCGCCTCGCTGTCAAGGGCTGCCAAAAGCCCCCTTGTAATCACTACATACCCGGGGATTGCCCATGCGTTGGGCAGCGAGGTGTTTTGAACGGCGACATCAAACGAAAGGCCGGGCCTCTCCGAAATGCGCTGAACCCTGAGCACAATATCCTTCAGATACGCCTTCAGCCCCTCGTCCCTGTACTCTCCCCCGCCTCCCTCCACAGCCCATATCGCGTTGCGATAAAGCTCCTTGCCTATATCCACCTCCTGCTCCTCGCTTAGGAACATCAGTTCCTTGTCTTGGGGTGCAGGGTTGCCGGCGCAGCCCGGCAGGGCGGAAAGAAAAACGGCAAAAAGCAGTATGAAGGAAAGCCTTGGGATTTTCATCTTCATGATAATAAATACCCCTCCGGGTTTTCGCTGATGCACCGCATTATAACATCTTCGGCAAGCCCCATGTCCATAAGCCTTTTAGACGATTCCGCAATCGTCATCGAGCCGCCCAAAAGCCTGCCTGAGCCGTCGGCAACCGGGGTTGTGCCCCTTTCGCCGGGGCGCGTGCCTTTTATTGAATCCGAGATTATGATTATCCTTTCAGGGTTCTTTGTTCTGAATATAAGCTCAATCGTTTTTGGGTGAAGGTGAAAAGGGTCGCATATGACCTCTATATAGACTTCCCTGTTCAGCAGTCCGAAAGCGGCAAGCCCCGGTTGCCTGTGCCGAAACCCGGACATCGCATTGAATATGTGGGTTATCCCGGTTGCGCCGGCCTTAAAACCCGCCTCCGCCTCCTCATATGTCGCATCGGAGTGGCCCATGCTTACGGCAATGCCCATATCCCGTATCCTCCTGATAAGCCCTTGCGCCCCGTCAATCTCAGGCGCCAAGGTTATTATCCTTATCATGTCCTCAAACCCCTCGACAAGGGATTTGAGATTGTATTCAGTGGGCTTAAGGAACGAGCCCTTGTCCAACGCCCCGCACCTGAGGGGGTTAAGAAACGGCCCTTCAAGATGAACCCCGATTATTTGCGCCGGCCCGGCGCCTTGCTGTTTTTCCATCGCCTCCCTGACAGCGGACATGTTTTTCCTCATTGCCGCCGCAGCTCCCGGATATATGGCAGGGACTATGCCGGATACGCCTGAAGAGCCGTGGGCCAGCGCCATCCTGATTATGTCTTCCGGGTCTTCCGTGCGCGTGTCCGCACCCGCAAGGCCGTGGGTATGGATGTCTATCAGCCTCACTTCATGAACCCCTTATACACGAATACTCCGGATACGGCGGCCACAGATAGACAGATGCCGCCCTCGGCAGCCCTCTCGAAAAGGAGCATTCCCGCACCGAGCGTAATGGCGTAGATAAACACAGTGCCCCAGAGCCAGTTTTTCATAGCCATGCCGAGACCGGAGTCCCTCAGCCGCGACTCTCCTGATTTTTTCTCAACAGCCCTCCATCCCGGCCCGCCGACGCCCGAGCGCCTGTAAAACTCAATCAGGCGCTCCTCATTTACAGGCATGGTAAGAAACGTCATGGCCACCCATATTATCGTTGAAAAGACTATTATGAGGGACAGCTTCTGATAAAAAAACAGCGAAGGATGCGCCATATACAGGTAGGATGAGATGACCGTGGATGCGGCCATTGCGGATATCTCGCTCCATGCGTTGACCCTCCACCAGAACCAGCGCGCAAGGTAGACAAGCCCTGTGCCGCTTCCGAAGGCTATGAGGAATTTAAAGACCTCCACTATGGATGTGGCATAGTATGTCGCAACCGCGGTTACCATGCTGAGCGCGAGCATGGAGACCCTCGTCACCGCGATATAATGCCTTTCCGTCCCGTCTCTCTTCAGAAACCTCCTATAGAAGTCGTTTATGAAATAAGCCGACGAGAGGTTCAGGTATGTGCTCAGGGTTGACATGAATGCGGCAAAAAAGGAGGCGAGCATGAGGCCCCTCATGCCATTCGGCAGGAGGTCTACCATCATCATGGGGTATACTGATTCGTGGTCTTTGACCGAAGGGTAAATGACAAGGGAGGCGGCTGCTGCAAGTATCCACGGCCATGACCTCACGGCATAAGTGACTATGTTGAAATAGAATGTCGCGCCGATGGCGTGGTTTTCGCTTTTTGACGAGACCATCCTCTGAACCATGACCCCGCCGCCGTCCGAGGAGTACTTTGACCACCAGTTCATGCCCATGTAGGCTATGAAAGTGAGAACCGGCAGGCTTAGGATTCCTCCGTCAAGCGGGGGGAAGAAGTCCGTATAGCGCTGGCCCTCTCCGTGGACGGATGTTATTTTTTCCGTAAGCCCTCCAAGGCCGCCGGCCTTGTCCACGGCGTAATAGGCTATCAGCACAGCGCCTATCATCGCTATTATGAACTGGAAAAAGTCCGTCACCACAACACCCCAGTAGCCGGACATCATGGAATAAAATATCGTTACCCCGCTTGAGATGATTATTGCCTCCCATTTGCTCCAGCCCAATGAGACGTCCAGTATCTTGGCCATTGCAAGTATGACCTGCGCCTTTATGATGGTGTGGATGAAGAGGGAAAAATAGACCGCCTTAACGCCCCTGAGCGCAGAGGCCGCCCTGCCCGAATATCTCATCTCGGTAAGCTCCACATCGGTCATCACGCCGGCCGATTTCCAGAGCCTCGCAAACAAGGCCACGGAGAGCATCCCGCCTATGAGAAAGCACCACCACTGCCAGTTCTCGTATATGCCCTGTGAGCGGACAAGCCCGGTCACATAAAGCGGGGTGTCAGAGGCGAATGCGGTTGCCGCCATGGATGTGCCGGTAAGCCACCACGGAAGGTTCTTCCCTGAGAGAAAAAACTCGTCCGTGCTTGAGGACGCCTTCTTCGTATAGTACAGGCCTAAGGCAAGGGAACCCGCCATGTAAGAGGCAACTATCGTCCAATCTAAAAGTGTGAGTTTCATCTCAGCTTATTTTAACAGGAAGCCTGCCCTTAAATGGGGCATCGCCCTTCAAACGCTCTATAACGGCGCGTTGGGCCTCGTCGTCAGGCCCGTAGGCCGCTATCAGTATATCAGCTTCATTAAAACAGCGCAGGACATATGGACTTCCGAAAGACACGACCACGGACATAGGGGACTTCCTTATGAGGGCTGAAACCCTCTGCCTTTCCACATCGCTTATGCCTGAGTTGCCTTTCCATGCGGATACAGCCGTGAATATCGCAAATACGGTTGTCTCAGGATTGCGCGCATCCCTGAAATAGCTCTTAAACCGGGACTTCTCATAAATGCCTCTGTCTCCGGCCAAGACTACGGAAACCTTTCCTGAAAGCGGAAGTACACCGCGCGTATGCTTAACGAGGGTTATGGACCTCTCTGTAATCCCGGATGAGAGCCGCCTGTTTGCCTGAAGGTCCGGCTCAATCCGCCTCCTCAGGCGGATTTTCTCCTTTGCCCTTGCGATGCGGCTTAGTGCCTCGTCAATCCGGCTTTCCTTAACGATGCCGGATTTGAGTGCAAAGAGGAGTTCCCTGACGGTTTCATCAGGGTCTGAGGGATGAAGGAGTATGTCCGCTCCGGCGTTCAGGCACCCTGCGGGGACATTCCCAAAGCCCTTCAGGGCATCCATGTTCAGGGCATCGGTAAGCACGAGGCCGCCGAAGCCGAGCTCGCCCCTCAGCAAGCCGGTGATTATCCTTTCGGACATGCTCGCAGGCTTGTCTGAAAGGGCCGGGACTAAAAGATGCCCTGCCATGATTGAGCCGACCCCTTTGCCTATCGCCTCTTTAAACGGGGCTATGTCTTCCCTCATCAGTTCATCGTAAGACTTCCCTATGACTGGAAGGGCCATGTGGGAATCCGTGGATGTGTCGCCGTGCCCGGGGAAATGCTTGGCAGAGCTTATAAGCCCGGATGATTCAAGGGCTGCTATATACTCCGCCCCGAACCATGGTACTGTCTCACAGTCGTCTGAAAACGCCCTCGTGCATATAATCGGGTTATCGGGGTTGCGGTTGACGTCCAGAACCGGTATGAGAGGCATGTTTATGCCCGCGCACGAGGCCTCATCCGCTATTGCGGCTATCGCGCTTCTCAGCAAACGGACATCTTCGGGCCTGTTTCTGTCTATTGCCGCTGCCTGAGCCATCTGGGGCGGAAACTCGGTGAAGCCCTTTATCTGCTGCCCCACCCCGCGCTCAATGTCCGAGGCTATGAAAAGGGGCGAGGGAGAGGCGGCTTGAATCTCTTCTATGAACGGCCCGACCGCATCAGCCATGCCCCCGAACACTATGAAGCCTCCAACCCCCGCCTCAACGAGCCTCAATATCCTTCGGCGGTAAGGGCCTTTGGGGATTTCCTCCCCGTCAAGCCTGCTTACTATAAGCTGGTAGAGCCTTTCGGTTATGTTCTTAGGCATGGGAAAGTTTATCAAATTCCCATGGTTTTTTCCTGTTGGAAAGCCTTGTCCATCCTTGACAAATCAGGAAACGCTTTGATACTTTAATAGGGCGTGAAAGACAGAAAACGTTTAATCCTTATTATACTTTTATTACTCGCACTTGCGGTTGGTTTGGTTTTTTTCCTGTTGAGCAGGTGCGAAAGGAAAGAAGCGGAAGACACCCAGCCTCCGAGCGTGCCTGCGGGTCTTGCGATTAACACGGTCTCCCCATTTGAACTGAAGCTTGCATGGTCTCCCTCAAGAGACAACACTGTAGTGGTCGAATACAGGGTCTATCAGGGCAAGGCCATGCTTGAGTCCGTAACCCAACCGTCCGCATACTACAGCGGCTTAACCCCGTCCGGCACATACTGCTTTACAGTAAGCGCCTTGGATGCTGCGGGGAACGAGTCCGGGAAAAGCGAGGAGGTCTGCACAAAAAGGGCCGCGCCTCGCCCGCCTCCCCCGCCTCCGCCCGCACCTGTGGTAATCGCCAAAAAGCCGGCTCCGCCCACAGCCCCATGGCTTAAGGCAAAGGCCGTCGCGCAGACACAGATAGAGCTGACATGGACCGCATCGAAGTCGGAACTCGGGATAGCCGAATACAAGGTCTACAAAGCAGGCAGTATGCTGACCTCTGTAAAGGGCGCCTCCGCAACCTCAAGAGGGCTTTCTCCGGGGACAACCTATTGCTACACCGTTACAGCCGTAGATAAATCCGAAACAGAATCCGCGCCGAGCAACGAGGCCTGCGCAACAACGCCGGCGGCAGCGGACAGTTCCCCTACCGTACCAACCGGGCTCAAGGCAGAGGCCGTTTCAGCCGCGGAGATAAAGCTCGCATGGAACCCTTCAACCGACGACAAGGAAGTGACCGGGTACAACGTCTATCACAGGGGCGCACTGCTTAAGACGGCGAGGGCCGTATCCGAGGCGCATTCACGCCTGACCCCGGACACCAGATACTGTTACACGGTAACGGCCTTTGACGCCGTTGGAAACGAGTCCGGCATGAGCAACGAGGCATGCGCCAGAACCTTAACCACACGGGATACGGAGCCGCCGGGCGTTCCGGCAGGGCTTACCGCCATGGCTGCCACGCCCACGCGCGTGGAAATGTCATGGATAGGCTCCACGGATAATGTCGGGGTCGAGGGGTACAAGGTTTACCGAAACGACTCTTATCACAAATCCGTGACTGCTACATCCATGTCAACAGAGGAGTCAAACCTCAACATAGCCATCTGCTATAGGGTCAGCGCCTTTGATGCCTCAGGCAACGAATCCGGCAAGAGCCAGCAGTCCTGCGTCACCGTAAAGACTGTGGGCGAAAAAGGGACGGTCTGGGCAGGCGGATTGAACGACTACGGCCAGTTGGGAGACGGCTCCACAATGAGCAGAAACGACCTCGTTCAGGTAAGCGGGCTTACTCACGCCGTCCGCATTGCCGCGGGCGGGGAACATACACTTGCCCTTAAATCGGACGGCACTGTCTGGGCATGGGGGAGAAATCTCAAGGGCCAGTTGGGAAACGGCAACCTCAAGGACAGCATGGCGCCTGTTCAGGTAAAGGGGATTACCGACGTGGTCGCCATTGCGGCAGGCTGGTCGCACTCCGCAGCCCTCAAAAAAGACGGCACGGTCTGGACATGGGGGAGAAACTACTACGGGCAGTTGGGAAGCGGCACCCTCAGCGACAGCCGTGTCCCTGTTCAGGTAAGGGGGCTTACCGATGTGGCCGCCATTGCGGTAGGCTGGTATCACACATTGGCCGTCAAGAAAGACGGCTCTGTCTGGGCATGGGGATGGAACCTTAAGGGCCAGTTGGGCGACGGCTCTACGGACGACAGCCTCAGGCCTGTTAAGGTCACTGACATAAGCGATGTCGTGACAGTCACGGCAGGCCAGCACCACTCAGTGGCGCTCAAGAAAGACGGCTCTGTCTGGGCATGGGGATGGAACGACTACGGCCAGATAGGAAACGGCACAATCCAGCCCGACAGGTATATGCCTACCGAGGTAAAAGGGGTCAAAGGCGTCAGCGCCATAGCCGCAGGCGGAGGCCATACCGCAGCGGTCAAAAAAGACGGCACGGTCTGGACATGGGGATTTAACGACTACGGGCAGTTGGGCGACGGCACCACTGTTGCAAAGAGCATCCCGACGAAGATAGCCGAGATTTCGGACGCAAAGGGCATCGCTGCCGGCATGAACCAGACTGCCGCGCTTAAATCCGACGGCACGCTCTGGGTATGGGGCTGGAACCTCAAGCAGCGCCCGGAAAAGCCGGTGCCCCATCGCTTCAGCGGGCTTACCGGCATCTCGGAAGTTGCAGCAGGCATGTATCACATAGCCGCGCTAAAGGAAGAGTAAAAGCATAGACTCGCACTTGGGGCTGAGTTTTGAAATCCCCTATCTGCCGTGTTAAAATCAAAACCTGATGGACATCAAACTTACTACCGGAAAATCCCTTTCCGCTGCCAAAGGCGAAAGCATACTCAACACCCTCAAAAGGCATGAGATATACCTTACCGCATCGTGCGGGGGCAAGGGCACATGCGGCAAGTGTAAAGTAAGGCTCATTGAGGGCGCGGCAGGGGTCGCCTCATACGGCAAGCTCACGGAGGCCGAGCGCAAGGCAGCGATAACCCTTGCCTGCCAAACCTATCCCAAAGAAAACATTCTTATGGAAATCCCCGAAGGCTCAAGGCTCGTTGTAGGAGATAAGATTGCGCTTGGACGCTCAAAAGACCTTTTTGAGCTCCTTCTGTCTTTTAAGGCGGAGATTAAGCCGGTTGTAAAGAGGCTCGGGCTCAAGCTCCCGCAGCCCACGATAGAGGACCACATAAGCGATCTTGAGCGCCTAAAAAGGGCGCTTGAGCAAAAGGGGATTAAGGACATGAGGTTCTCCCACAGGTTTTCCTCAAGCCTGAGCGCCACTTTGAGGTCTGCCGGATGGGACATACTCATAGCGTACGCTGAACCCGTGCCCGGCGCTCCTGAGGCGATTTTCATAACGGCCTCGGATATAAAAGACCGCTACGGCATAGCCGTTGACATAGGCACCACCACAATAGTCCTGTATCTTATAGACCTCGCACACGGAAGGCTTGTTGATGTCGGCTCTACATATAACTCCCAGATAAGATACGGGGACGACGTAATCACAAGGATAATATACGCATCAGAGGGCGGGGGGCTTGAGGACTTAAGGGATGCGGTTGTCACTGACATTGAGAATCTCCTTGCCGCCATAGTTGAAAAGCACGGCCTTGACAGGGATTACATCGAGTCCGCCGTAATCTCAGGCAACACAACGATGGCTCATCTTTACTGGGGGCTTGACCCCGGCCACATAAGGGAGGAGCCTTATATCCCGGCTGTGAATTTCTTCCCGATGTGGCGGGCCGGCACGGCAAGGTTGGGGATTAACCCTCAGGCCCCGGTCTGCACAATGCCTGCGGTGGCAAGCTATGTGGGCGGGGACATTGTCTCAGGGGTTCTGGCCTCCGGCATGAACAGGTCTGAAGAGGTTGCGCTTTTCATGGACATAGGCACAAACGGAGAAATAGCAGTGGGCGGAAGCGAATGGCTGCTTACTGCGGCCTGCTCGGCAGGGCCGTGCTTTGAGGGAAGCGGGATAAAGCACGGCATGAGGGCGACTGAAGGCGCCATAGAGGCAGTAAGCATAGAGCCCGGAAGCATGAGGCCGATAATCCGCGTCATAGGCGGAGGGGTTCCATCGGGCATATGCGGCTCCGGCATGATAGATGCCGTCTCTGAGATGTTTCTTAAGGGGATAATAGACCGGGGGGGTAAGCTCCTTGGGGATGCCGTTCCGCAGGACGAGGCATGGCGCATGAGGGACACGGAGGAAGGCCCGGAGTTTGTGTTATATAAAGGAGAGGCCGGGGGGAGGGACATCACCCTTACCGGGGCGGATATAGAAAACATCCTCCGCGCAAAGGCTGCGATATACGCCGGGGTTTCTTTACTTCTGAGGGAGGTTGGCCTTACGCAGGCCAGCGTAAAGAAGGTCTACATAGCAGGCGGGTTTGGAAACTACCTTGACGTAAAAAAGGCGATAATACTCGGCATGCTCCCTGACATGCCGCTTGAGAAGTTCTCATTTATCGGCAACGCCTCCATAACAGGGGCGTACCTCTGCCTGCTTTCCGAGGGGATGAGGGAAGAGGCCATGGAAATCGCCAATAAGATGACCTATGTTGAGCTTTCGGTATCAAGCGGGTTCATGGACGAATATATGTCCGCGCTCTTTCTCCCGCATACCGACATCTCCAAGTTCCCGAGCGTGGAAGGGATGATGAAGGAAGGGGCAAGGTAAATCCGGGAAATCATAGAAAAACGCTAAGAACGGCGTTAGTGTCTTTTAGTGGGTGGGGCCTGAGGATATCATATTTTCAACCTCGTTCTTTATTACCGCAGAGGGTATTCCGCCGTGTATCTTGGGGATTCCGTTTATGAGTATGACCGGGGCCTTGATGGCACCCTGCCTCAGAAGCTCCCTTATCTCAGGGAAGTGCCCTTCGTCGTCTATAAATAGGTCTATGTACTCCACGGAGACGACAGAGGGGTAGAAGAAAAAGAGATCCCTCTTCAGTTCGTCCGCGATTATGCGGTTGTTTACCGAATCGTTGGACTCGCCGTCCGGGAACATCACCTGAATCGGGTTATCCAGTATCTGTATGTGCACCCTCTGTACCATTTTTATCCTTTTTTTGCCGGGTTCTGAAGCCCCTCGACAGGGATGTTGTCTATGAGCCTGACATCCCCTATCCTTACCGCTGCCGCAAGAACGGCCCTGCCCGTTATCTCGTCGAGTTCGTCAAGGCTTTCTGCGTCGTAGACTGACGCATACTCTATATCCGTAATGAGGGGTTCATGGCTCAGAATGCCTTTTATGAGCCCTTTAACCTCCCGGACATTTAGTA
This sequence comes from Thermodesulfovibrionales bacterium, assembly GCA_030682405.1. GTDB lineage: Bacteria > Nitrospirota > Thermodesulfovibrionia > Thermodesulfovibrionales > JdFR-86 > JAUXOF01. Next base: position 12,208 of record JAUXOF010000046.1, on the reverse strand, counting down.
TACCAGATTTTATCTTCTCAAGGGCGAAAGACAGTGACATGTAAAGCGCGGCCGCCGCCTTCCGTTCATCAGCGCCGAGGCGGAGATTTCTTGAACTCATCGCAAGGCCGTCCGGCTCGCGCCGGGTGGGACAGAGGACGACGTTTATGTCCATGTTCAGGTCGCGCACGAGTTTTTTTATGATGAGGCCCTGCTGGTAGTCCTTCTGCCCGAAGTACGCCCTTTCCGGTCCGACTATGTTGAAGAGCTTGGCTATAACAGTGGCGACGCCGGTGAAATGACCCGGCCTGAGGCCGCCGCAGAGTTTCTCGGAAAGCCCCCTTACATCAACAGCCGTTGAAAAGCCCTCAGGGTACATGGCGGAGGCGTCCGGAAGAAACGCCATGTCCACATCGGCCCCCCTGAGTTTTGAAATATCCCCGTCCATGTCCTTCGGATATTTTTCAAAGTCCTCGGAAGGCCCAAACTGGATAGGGTTTAGGAATATGCTTGCAATCAGGATGTCGTTTTCAAGCCGTGCCGTCCTTATGAGGCTCATGTGGCCATCGTGCAGGGCGCCCATCGTGGGGACAAACCCTATGGCCCTGCCGCGCATCCTTTCCGTTTTCAGGGAGTTCTGAAGCACCTTGATATTCCTGATTATCTCCATCAGAGCCTCTCCGCTTCCCTTATGAGTTCATCGAGAAGGTCTTTTTCTTTTACCTTTTTTATCACCTTGCCCCCTTTAAAGAGAAGCCCCATGCCCTTTGCCGCGGCTATGCCGATGTCCGCCTCCCTTGCCTCGCCCGGGCCGTTTACCGCGCATCCCATCACTGCTACGGTCATGGGTTTTTTTTCGTGCATGAGCCTTTTTTCCACTTTTGCAACAAGCCCAATCAGGTTTATACCGCACCTGCCGCATGTGGGGCAGGATATAATCTCAACACCCCTTTCCCTGAGGTTCAGAGACCTAAGTATCTGGTAGGCGGCCCTCACCTCCTTTACCGGGTTCGCAGTAAGTGACACCCTTACCGTATCGCCGATTCCCTCGGAAAGCAGGATGCCCAGCCCTACGGAGCTTTTTATGAGGCCGGAGAACAGGGGGCCTGCCTCTGAAACGCCCACATGAAGAGGGTGCCTGTGCCTTTTAGAGAAAATCCTGCAGGCCTCCACAGTAGAGGGCACGTTGGATGCTTTAAGGGAGACCTTGATGTTATAAAACCCCATGTCCTCAAGCATGGATATGTGCCTTTCTGCGCTCTCTATAAGGGCCTGAGCCGATGGATGGCCGTATTTCCTGAGCAGGTCTTTTTCGAGCGAGCCTGCATTTACCCCGACCCTAAGCGGGATGCCCTTGTCCTTGAGGCTGGTTACCACCTCGGCAAGCTTCCATTTTGCGCCGATATTTCCGGGGTTTATTCTCAGGCCCGAGGCCCCCTGACTCACGGCCTTAAGCGCAAGCCTCCAGTCAAAGTGTATGTCAGCTATGACCGGCAGAGGGCAGGAGCGTATGATTCCGCCCAATGCCTCCGCCGCTTCCATATCCGGCACGGCAAGCCTTACTATCTCGCAGCCGGCCCTTTTTAATGCCCGTATCTGCCTGAGCGTTGCCTTTATGTCTCTGGTGTCGGTCTTTGTCATGGACTGAACGGCAATGGGGCTTCCGCCTCCTATAGGCACGCTTCCGACGAATATTTTTTTTGTCTTTGCCCTTTTAGCCGCCACCTTTCTCCCCTTTGCCCGCCTTCCTGTTTTTGATATAATCAACGGCCCTGAGGTGGTCCCCCCCCGAGGCGGAGAATGTGTGCGTGCCGTCGCGGTTTGAGACGAAGTATATAAAGGGCACATCAACAGGGCTTAGGGCGGCCTCTATGGATTTGAGCCCCGGGGATGCTATCGGCCCCGGAGGAAGCCCCTTGATGATATACGTGTTGTAGTCGGACTTTCTCTTTAAGTCCTTTGCCGTCACTCCCTCGCTCATGGGCTTTGCCCCGTATATGCAGGTGGGGTCTGCCTGAAGGGGCATGCCCTTTTTGAGCCTGTTGTGGTAGACGGCAGAGATAATGGGCCTTTCGTGGTCTACCGATGCCTCCTTTTCAATTATCGAGGCTAAGGTAAGCACCTCCCTCTCATTCATCCCCATCCCGGCTGCCTTCTCCCTGAGGGCTTGGCCGTACTGCTCCCGGAGCCTCTGCACCATGATTTTTACGACCGCTTCGGGGTCTATCCCCTTAGGCAGGATATAAGTGTCAGGGAAGAGATACCCCTCAAGCGACGGGGCGTCCACCCCCAGTTTCAGCATCAGCGGCTTGTCCTTTGAGAGGCGCTCAAGCTCGGCCCCGGTCATTATGCCGCCGGCGGCAAGTTTTTCCTTTATCTCCATGAGGGAGTCTCCCTCGACCACGGTTACCGACCTCGTGAGGATGTATCCCTTTATGAGGGCCTTGTATATGTACCATCCGGTTACGCTCCCCCCGAAGGAGTAGTATCCGGCCTTGAGCTTTTTGTCCATGCCCCCGAGCCTGCCTATCAGCACGAACATGACCCTGTCCCTTATCAGCCCGTTGTCCGCAAGCGCATTGGCCGCTGCCGTGAAGTTCGTGCCTTCGGGTATCTTTATCTCCACCGGGGCATTCAGCCTGACGGGCACGGCAATCTGAAGGAGGGCATAAGCTGTAAAGAAGGCTGTAATGGCCGCAAATACGAATGCAATGTCCCTGCGCCTCATTTGCCTGGCCGCCTTTTCCCCATATCCTCCTGAAATATTAGCAGCTCCTCAAGGTCGTGTATCTCGTTTTCCACTTCTTCCGGAGGAGGGGCGTCGGCCGGAGATATGGAGGAATTCCAGAATTTCACATAGAGCTTCAGTTCCTCAAGCCCCTGCCTATAAATCCCTTTTCTTATGTAGGCCTTTCCGAGGTTATAGTGGGCCTTTGCAAATTCGGGCTCAAGCTGAACGGCCTTCTGATAGCATTCAAATGCCTCCTGCCTCATCTCTTTGTGGTTGTATGCGTTGCCGAGGTTGTATAGGAAGCTGGCGTTCTCAGGCATTATCTCGACAGCCCTCCTGTACATCTCTATGGCATATGTCCAGAAGTGCCTCTCCTTGTGGCTGTAGCCGAGGTTGTTGAGGGCCTGGGCATAATTGGGGTTAATCCCTATGGATTTCTTGTATGCCTCTGCCGCTTCGCCGAAGAGGAAATGGTTTTCGTAGATGTTTCCTATGTAGAAATAGGACATGTAGTCGCCGGGGTTTTTTTCAGCGGCAACCTGAAAATAATATATCGCTCGGTCATCAAGGCCGTTTTTCATGTGCGCTATGCCGGTTGCCCTCCAGAGGCGGGCGTTGTCGCTTAAGTCTCTAAGCATCGCCTCAAGCTTTTTGATATGCCGTTTCTTTTTGATTGCATCAAGCATCGCAAGGGAGATTTTTGAGTCCGCATTGTCCTCTTTCTTCAGCGCCGTCTTCCATGTCAATCGGGCAAGGTCGTAGTTGCCCGAATAGAAATAAGCGTCCGCAAGCATAAGGAGGTCATGCACAGTCGGCTCTGCTATGTCCTTATAGCCTTCGATTGCCAGTTGCCATTTGCCCTGAAGCAAATAAAACTCAGGGGTCTCCGAAGGGGCATTGACCGCAGATGCGTAGGCCGCCCCCGCGGCGATAAATGACAGTGCCAGTAAAGCCAGCGCTAAGATTTTCATCAGGTCTATTATTTTAACAGATACCCGCCCGGCAGGGATACTGCCTTGAAGACGCAAGTCTCCCCCTTCTTAATGCCCTAAAAACCCACGATAAAAAAAGTGTGGTATAATAATTGTCGGCGTTGAGGACAAAAAATGACTCCCATGGAAAAAACAAGCCTTGTCGCAAAGATAAACTCCCGTGATGCCGTGATAGGCATTATCGGGCTTGGCTATGTGGGGCTTCCGATAGTAATTGAGTTCTGCAGGGCAGGCTTCAATGTAACAGGCTTTGACATTGATGCCGAAAAGGTGGAAATACTCAAGCAAGGCAGAAGCTACATCAAGCATATAGATGCCTCGCTCTTAACCCAACACACCAAGCAATTTTCCCCCACAACGGATTTCTCGATGCTTTCTAAGAGCGATGCCATAATCATATGCGTGCCTACTCCGCTTAGCAAATATCGCGAGCCTGATTTGTCCTTTGTGTTTAACACGGCAAAAACCATCGCCGAATATCTCCGCCAAGGACAACTCATAGTCCTTGAATCCACGACTTATCCCGGGACAACCGATGAGGACATGAAGGCAATATTAGAGAAATCGGGACTTAAGGCCGGCACTGACTTTTACCTTGCCTTTTCACCTGAACGGGAGGACCCCAACAACAAAAATTTCACAACCAGAACCATCCCGAAAATTGTCGGTGGATACTCGCCCGCATGCACGGAGGTTGCAATAGCGCTTTACAGCCAAATTGTTGAAAAAGTTGTCCCCGTTTCCTCTACAAAAGTAGCGGAGGCGGCAAAGCTCCTTGAGAACATCTACAGGGTAGTTAACATTGCTCTTGTAAACGAGCTCAAGATGCTTTTTGACAGAATGGGAATCGACATCTGGGAAGTTATCGAAGCGGCAAAGACAAAGCCCTTTGGGTTTCAGGCGTTTTATCCGGGCCCAGGGCTTGGCGGTCACTGCATACCGATTGACCCCTTTTACCTCACATGGAAGGCAAGGGAGTATGATATACCTACAAAATTCATCGAGCTTGCAGGCGAAATAAACACCCACATGCCTTACTATGTGGTTCAGAAAACCGTAGAGGCATTGAACGAAAATAGCAAGAGCATGAAGGGCACAAAGATACTTCTGCTCGGACTTGCATACAAGAAAGATATAGATGATGTCAGAGAATCCCCTGCTCTCAAAATTACAGAGTTATTCAAAGAAAAAGGCGCCATTGTTGATTACAATGACCCCTACGTTCCCATCTTCCCTAAAACAAGAAAATATAAATTGGATATGAAATCGGTTCATTTAACAGCGGAGAATTTAAAAAAATATGACTGTGTAGTAGTGCTAACCGACCACTCCGACTACGACCCCGTATTTATTGCAGAAAATTCCAGCCTTGTTGTTGACACAAGGAACCTGATAAAGAACTCAAGCCGCTATAAAGGTAAAGTAGTTAAAGCATGAGTATGAAAATCGCTAATATTATCGGGGCAAGACCTCAATTCATAAAATACTTCCCGGTTGCAGAAGCAATTAAAAACCATAACAAAAATTCAGGCAATGCTTTCTACGACATACTTATTCATACGGGGCAGCACTACGACTACAAGATGTCTAAGATCTTTTTCGATGAATTTGGAATCAAACAGCCCGATTTTCACCTTGGCGTCGGTTCGGAGACGCACGGAAAACAAACAGGGCAAATAATCCAGAAGGTAGAGGATGTGCTCATAAAGGAAAAACCGGACATTGTCGTTGTATACGGCGATACAAACTCGACCTTGGGCGGAGCTCTCGCATCTTCAAAGCTCCATACCCCTATTGCCCATATAGAGGCAGGCCTCCGAAGCTATAATAAACGCATGCCCGAGGAAATAAACCGTGTCTTGACGGACCATGTCTCCACATTTCTATTTTGCCCTTCTAAAACTTCAGCCGAGAATCTCGTAAGTGAGGGTTTTAAGAATGTGCTGAACGGCGGCGCACTTATCCCTGAAAATCACTCCTCCACACATCAGACTTTTACCTTGAATGGGGATGGCAGGGTTATTATAAATGTCGGCGATGTAATGTATGACGTCCTTCTTCATTCTATTGATATCGCAGAGCGGCGGTCAAGGATTCTGGAAAAACTGATGCTGGCCCCCCGTGATTACTGCCTTTTTACGCTCCACAGAGCGGAGAATACGGACAGGGCAGAGAGACTCGCTGAGATAGTAGCCTTTGTCAATGATGTCTCTAACGGCAAAACAGTCGTTTTCCCGATGCACCCCAGAGCAAAAAAGGCATGTGACAGTTGCGGGATAAAACTTGGAGACAATATTAGAGTAATAGAACCAATAGGTTATTTTGATATGCTGCTTTTGCTCAAGAATAGCTCGCTTTTGTTGACAGACTCCGGAGGAATGCAGAAAGAGTCTTACTGGCTCAAGGTGCCCTGTATCACGCTCAGGGATGAGACGGAATGGACGGAAACGGTAGAGAGCGGGTGGAATATCCTTTACAAAAATTACAGGGGAGTTCACAGGCCGTCGGATGTAAATAGCGCTTATTACGGAGATGGGAAAGCCGCCGGGAGGATAATAAGTGTTTTAGGAAGGTATAAGTGAGTAACCGGGAAAAATTTGTCGGTCTTGTCGGTCTTGGTTACTGGGGAAAAAACCTACTCCGTAACCTATACGAGTTAAACTCCTTAAAAATGGCCTGCGATTCCGATTATAACACCGTCATGGAGCGAAAAGAACAGTTCCCCGGCATCGAATATACGACATCGTTAGAGGAAATGCTCGCCAGAAAAGACATAAGAGCGGTCGTCGTTGCAACGCCTGCGGTCACACATTATGCAGTGGTAAAGCAGTTCTTGCTGGCCGGCAAGGATGTATTCGTCGAAAAACCGCTTGCCCTGACTGCCGGAGAAGGGGAAGAGCTTGTAGGGCTTGCAAAAAAGCACGGCAGAGTTCTGATGGTAGGGCATATACTTCAGTACCACCCTGCCGTTATAAAACTAAAGGAAATGGTATTATCGGGCGAACTTGGAAAAATTCAGTACATATATTCCAATAGATTGAACATCGGGAAACTTAGGACGGAGGAAAACGTCCTTTGGAGCTTTGCCCCTCACGACATATCCGTCATCCTGATGCTTGTCGGAGATTACCCCATAAAAATCTCGACCTTTGGCGGAGACTACATAAACAGCGGGATTGCTGATGTCACCATAACCGCTCTGGAGTTCAAAAACGGAATAAAGGGACACATTTTCGTGAGCTGGCTCCACCCGTACAAGGAACAGAAGCTTGTCGTAGTCGGCTCAAAAGCGATGGCGGTTTTTGACGATGTAAGCAGAGAAAAATTATTCCTCTATCCTCATAAAATAAAGTGGCAGTCCGGTAAGATTCCGGTTGCCCAGAAGTCTGAACATCAAGTCATAACAGTAGACAGCGGTGAGCCGCTCAAGCTGGAACTTGAGCACTTCTTGGAGTGCGTCGCTAAAAGAAGCAAACCAAGAACTGATGGACTCGAAGGACTTAGAGTGCTGAGGGTGCTTGAAACGGCAGGGAAGGCCTTTCCCGAAAAACAAAATCCCCTGGGGCAAAAAAAACCGGACTACTATGCGCATGAGAGCGCTTATATAGACGAGGGGGTACAGATAGGCGAAAAGACAAAAATCTGGCACTTTTCACATATCTTAAAAAAGTCTGTAATTGGGAGAAATAATATAATAGGGCAAAATGTGGTAATCGGCCCGGAAGTGACAATAGGCGACAGCTGCAAGATACAAAACAATGTATCAATATATAAGGGGGTTAAACTCGAAGACGAGGTTTTCTGCGGGCCCTCCTGTGTGTTTACAAATGTCTATAACCCGAGGGCATTCATAGAGCGAAAACATGAGTTTCTCCCTACATTAGTCAAAAAAGGCGCCACCATAGGTGCAAACTCCACAATCGTATGCGGAAACACAATCGGCGGATATTCCATTATAGGGGCTGGTGCTGTTGTCAAATCAGATGTGGCCGATTATGCGGTTGTTGCAGGCGTTCCTGCGAAACAAATAGGCTGGGCGTGCAGATGTGGAACGACACTAAAGTTCAATGGCAAGCAGGCTGTCTGTAGATATTGCGGCAATGAATATAGTCTTGAGGCCGGCAAACTCATAATTATCAAGGAGAGCTAAATAGAATGAAAGATATCCCCATGCTTGACCTGAGACTCGAATATGAGCATATGAAGGATGACATAGATTCTGCGATTAGGAAATGCCTCGAACACCAGCAGTGGATTTTTGGCCCTGAGGTAAAAGAGCTGGAAGACAAAATAGCCGGATACTTGGGCGTAAAACACTGCATAGGCGTTTCATCGGGGACGGAGGCGCTGGTTCTTTCTTTGAGGGCGCTGGCAATAAAGCTGAAGGGCAAGGAATATTTTGACAGGGCGGATGAAATCATCACAACGCCCTTTACATTCACCGCCACCGGCGACAGCATCCTAAGGGCGGGAGCAACTCCGGTATTCGTTGATATAGACCCTGATACATATAATATCGACCCGGCGGAAATCAGGGAATATCTAAAGCATGGCGAAGGCCGCGTGGTAGGCATAATCCCCGTGCACCTTTATGGCCAGGCCTGCGATATGACGGAAATGACGGACATCGCTCGGGAATATAACCTTTTTATGGTTGAAGATGTGGCACAGGCATTTGGAGGAATGTGGAAGGACAGGAAGCTCGGCTCGATAGGAACTGCCGGAGCCTTTAGCTTCTTCCCCTCAAAGAATCTGGGTGGGTTTGGCGACGGTGGGATGGTCTCGACCGCTGACAATGAAGTTGCAGAGCTTGCAAGGATGCTCCTTAAACACGGCGGTAAAGACAAGTACAATGTTGACCATATCGGGTATAATGCCCGTCTCGATACGCTTCAGGCAGCAGTAGTTTTAGCTAAATTCAAATATATAGAGGAGTTTAATGAAAAGAGAAGAAAAATAGCCGAGGCTTATAGCAAGAAGCTTTCTATGGTGAAAGGAATCGTTCTTCCCGGGGAGCTCCATGACCCCCATTATCACGTCTATCACCAATATACGATAAGGGTGACAAACGGGAAAAGGGACGAGCTCCAGAAATACCTAAAGGAAAAAGGCATAAGCACGATGGTGTATTACCCTGTGCCGCTTCATAAAATGAAGGTTTTCAAAGGAAGGTGGAAAAATTACAGGGGTCTCCAAAAGGCTGAAAAGGCGACCGATGAGGTGTTAAACCTGCCTATAGAGCCGCTTCAACAGAAAGGGCACACGATGTATGTAGCAGAGAATATAATGGATTTTTTTAAGAAATAGAGAAGGCGGCGGCAAAATAATATGGATGATAAACTGATGACAATGCCTTTAGAAGCCAAGGAAGCGCATAGCAGTAAGATAATCCGTGAGACTATGGAAAAATATGCCGGTGATATTGCCATCGCATTCAGCGGTGGTAAGGACTCTACAACGCTTCTGCACCTTGTCAGGGCTGCATTTGAGGGTAAGATTCCGTGGAAGGTTTTTACTCTTGACACAGGAGCTGAATTCAAGGAGATAAAAGAATTTATCCATAAGATGGCAGTGGACTGGGATTTTGAGCTCATAACCCTGAGGAACGATGAGGCATTAAAGACCATAGAGATTGCAAAGGATAAGGCAGAATGCTGTTATTTGCTCAAGGCGGTTCCAATAAATATCGCTATCAAAGAATATGGGCTGAAAGCCCTTCTGACAGCAGTGAGGTGGGATGAGCAAGAGGCAAGGATTAATGAGGAGTTCTTCACCCTGAGGGATAGTCCGCCACACATGAGGATACAGCCGATACTGCATTTTAAGGAGATGGATATATGGTCATACATAAAAAAATACAACATCCCATATTGCGAGCTTTATAAAAGGGGTTATCGCTCTATTGATTGCGAGCCCTGCACGAGAAGGCACGGCACTGAAGGCGCCGAAAGAGGTGGCAGAGACGAGGACAAAGAAAAAGTTGTGAAGCGTTTGCGTGAGATGGGATACTTCTGAAGCCCTACGATGAACAATAAACTGCCGAATATCGTATTAATAGTGTGCGATACTCTGGGGGCAAAGCACATGTCCCTTCATGGGTATCACAGGAAGACAACCCCCAGCATTGAGAGAATGGTTGAAGAAGAGGGGTTTGCTGTCTACACGAAATGCTTTTCCCCTGCGACATGGACAACACCTTCACATGCTTCGTTATTCACCGGATTATATCCTACAGAGCATAATACACATGGAGGAGATTTTGAGTTTTTCCATTTGAGCGACAATTTTTATTCCCTGCCTGAGGTATTAAAGGGCGCAGGTTATAAGACTGCCGGAATCAGCAGCAATTTTTTGGTATCTAAAAAATTTGGATTTGCGAGGGGGTTTGACGAATTTATCGAATTAGATAAATCCTACTTATTGGCGGATGAAATTGGAATCCCTCCGGCAGAGAGAAATATTGATAAAATTAAATTTTTATTTAGACATGCCATCAGCGATAAGAAGCACTGGAGGCATGTAATAAATAAGCTCATAAATATCCTTTACCGAAGAACCTTAGGGCAAAGCGTAGCGAGATATTCAGCCCCATATACAAAAAAGACCGGTAAGCTGTTTTTGGACTGTGCAAGGAAGTTTAAAAATAGTAATGAGCCTTTTTTTATCTTTATGAACCTTATGGAAACCCACGGCAGATATATCCCCCCGAAGGAATTCCGTAACAGGTTTACCTCTGTCCATGCGAAATGGATTAGAAATCAGCCCGATGGTGGGCTTTTTTATAAAACTCCTTTTGCTTCTGATGTTTTAGAGATATTTAATGGTCTGTATGACGAGGAGGTTCTTTTCCTCGATTCGATTTTGTATAAAATGTATTTAGGATTAAAACAATTAAATATGCTGGACAATACCCTATTCATCATCACAAGCGACCACGGCGAGGCATTAGGAGAGCACAACCATTTTGGTCATATGTTTTCCATTTACAATGAAGTTACTCATGTGCCGCTGATGATTCATTATCCTTATGGGAGTGTTCATAAAGGCGAAATCAGTAATTTAGTCCAAACCCATGATTTATACAGTACGATAATAGAAGCCATAAATGTTCCTCTACCTCTACCTGTTAGTTCTGTTTCTCTGGTATCTTCTACGAAACGTGATTTTGCTCTATCAGTTTTGGTAAAACGAGAGATGGATGTAAAACAATTAGGTGTGCATGATTATTATCATCATCAAATTGCATATGTGGATTCTAAATTGCGTAAATTAATAGTCAAAATCGGTAGCGGCGTTGAGTGTTTTGACCTCAATAAATCCTTTTACGAAAACTATCAGATAACCGATCCTCAAATAATAAAAGAACTGCTGTCTTCAGCGTCTAATTTAAACTCACTGAGACGGTTCGGTAGATTGGGGTAAAATAGCACTTGGTGATGAGGAAGGAACCATATAATTACCACATGGAGTTTAGCCTTTCAGACGGGGCTGAAGTTATTACGGATGCGCCGCCTGAGAAGGCGAGTGATTAAACAGCCGGGCGCGTTCCAGAGGACTGTGTATAGATGAAGATAAAGCGAATAGCTCCGAGTCCTTTTATAAAAGACGTACTGCTTACTACGGTGACGTCCGGTCTGACAATTCTGTCGACCCTTATAGTCATGAGGCTTCTCGCTCAGGGGCTTGGAACCGACGGCTTCGGCGCATATTCTCTCGCAAGGCGCTTTTTAGCTGTTGTATCCCCATTTTCCACCTTCGCTATCGGGGTTGGTCTGGCAAGGTTTATAGCCATTTCAAAAGACAACACAGAGAGGGACGGCTATCTTCTAAGCGGCCTTCTTATCGGAGTAATCCCAAGTTTTATCGTCCTTGTGTTTGGCTTGATATTCAAAGATAGATTGACAGTTTTGATTTTCCGGTACGATGTTTACGCCTCTCTTTTTGGCGCGACTCTTTTTATGATTGTGGGATATTCTTTTTATAATGTCCTATACAGTTATTATAGGGGATTGGGCAAAATGGTAAAAGCAAATTTATGGCAATTAGCAGTAATAGCAGTCGGTCCGTTGGCTATCACATTTAAGTATGCTATATCTAAAGAATTAGATTTAATCGTATTTCTTATGGGAGTATGTTTTTTAAGCTCTTCTTTACCTTTAATATTCTATTCTTTAAAGGCTATCTTTCAGAACAAACAATCTCTTGAGATAAAACCTTACTTAAAAGAACTTTTCAATTACAGCCTCCCCCGAGTGCCCGGAGGACTCGCACTCACCGGTATTTTTTCTATAGGCCCTTTTTTAGCTACATACTTTGGTTCCTTAAAAGATGCAGGATACTTAGTGGTTGGATTATCGGTATTCAGCGTTATAGATAATGCGGTAATTGCTTTCGGTATAGTGGCTTTACCTAAGGTAACGCATCTTTTCAAAGAAGGAAGGGGTGATTTCTTAGAGAAAAGGGTGACGGATATTGTGTCTATGATACTGCACATGGGCATGTTTGC